>JBJTAU010000439.1:0-9246 GCA_046090965.1 Limisphaerales bacterium
GCGCGCTGGGTCCCTCGCCCCCATCGGGGGAGAGGGTTAGGGTGAGGGGGCGGCGTGCAGATTAACCCAGCGGCTTGATTCAACAGGAAGTCATTCGCCCCGACGTGTAGCCGAGGCCGTTTGTCAACTGGGATGGTTTGCCCCCTCACCCCGGCCCACTCCCCCGATGGGGGCGAGGGAGAGGTGCGTCGGCGCAATGGACGCGCGGTGGGCATTCGGCATTGATTGGTCATTGCGTCATTGGCCATTGGTCATTCTTCCCGCGCGCCACCAAAGGAAACCGCACACCGCCAGCCCGGCCAGCGAGATGCCGACGCCGAGGCGGAACTGCTCATCCACATACACGAGGCGGACGGTGTGCTTGCCGGCAGGGACGGCGAGGGCTTGGAAGGCGTAGTTCGCGCGCCAGAGCTTCACCGGTTGGCCGTCCACGAACGCGCGCCACGGGTGGTAGAACGACTGCGCCACGGTGACGAGCGTCGGCGCGTCGGTCTCGACCTCGGCGAGTATTTCGAGCGCGGCGAAGCGGCGCGTGGTGACGCGGGCGTTGGCGGCGTTGGTGGGGACGGAGCCTTGGGCCTCAGAGGGTAGATACGCTGTAACAGGCTGGCGGAAATCTGGTGAAAGTATGTGGTTCAGAACCTCAGCAGGCGAACCGAACTGCACCTTGGCTGGCGAGTCGACAAGTGGCCCGGCAAACTTGCGTGTTCCATTGCCGCTGCCTGGCGTCGGTTGGGAAAGCTGAGTGACGCACAGGAAGTCCATGAGACCATCTGCGGCCGGGGCTGCCGACAGATTAGCCGGATAAAGGCGGCGCTGTAACTCGTCCTGTTCCCGTAAGCGAAGATTGGAGGAGCCGTTCACTTTCGGAACCATTTTTAGTAAGTTCAGGTGAGACCACCCGAGCCTGAGTTTGCCCGAAAAATCCAACATCCACAGAGCGGTTTGGTCATGCGCCAGCAATGCTTGGGCGTCAACATGGCGCCCGTAGAGCAGTCGCTCTTCATCAGCGGCCGCGATCTTGAACCGGCCTGCTTCCAGCGATGCGGTAACGGAGAAATTGTTGGCTGCGCCGAGAATGTCCGCTACTCGAAACACTGCACTGGGAATTCGCGGCGTCTGATTCGGCTGATGCGTGAGCGGGTCGGCTGCGAGCAGGACGAGCAGCGCGCCGGCGGCGAGGAGTCGTTCCCGCGCCGCGCGTGCGCCGAGGCCGGCCACGACGGCGATGGCTCCGAGCGCGGCGGCCAGCCACGCGAGGCGGGCGAGGGCGTTGGTGCGCGTCTCTGGCCAGCGGTCGTATTGCAACGGGTGCTGCTGGCCGAGCCAGATTATCAGGGCGGTCAGCGCGGCGAGGGCGAAAGCGATGCGGAGAAGCGGCCTCCAAGTAGGACAGGCATCTTGCCTGTCATCTAACTTCTCTTTGGCGTCCGATGCGGCTGGCGTGCTGGCCGCCACAGAGGAGTTAGTGCAGTCAGGCGGGACGCCTGACCTACTTTGGAGCCACGCGACGCCGAAGGCGGCGAGCATCGGCACGGTGAAGGCGGCGAGGAGGACGAACTTCACCGGGAAGCGCGCGATGCCGCCGCCGGGCAGGAGATTTTTCAGCGCAGTGTAGAGATAGCCAGCGTCGCCGAGGGCCATGATGAGGACGAAGGCGGTTGCGCCCGCGAGCAGCCAGACGCGGCGTTCGCGGGCCTTCCACACGGCCAGCAGCGCGAGCGCGAGCGGGGCGAGGCCGAGGTAGTAGCTGGAGAGAAATTCCTGGCCGACTTGAATCCAGAAGCCCTGGTCGGTCTGGCCGTAGCGGAAGAGCGGCACGAGGAAGTTCGCCCAGCCCCACGGCGGCATCGGCCAGCGGGCGTCGCGATAGGCGGCGTCGCGCTGCGAGTGGGCGAGGAGGTCGAAGAAGGGGAGGAGTTGCGCGGCGGAGAGGGCGGCGATGAGGGCGATTACGAGGGCGAAGCGCGTGAGGAGTGAGAAGTGATTAGTGATTAGTGGGGAGGGGTTCGGAGATTCGGGAGCGATGGGTGGTGCGTGGCTTGCCCCCTCACCCCGGCCCTCTCCCCCGATGGGGGCGCGGGAGGCTGAAGTCGTGGGTGCTTGAGTCGGGTCAGTGGCTTCGTGTGCCGACGGACTTTGGACTTTGGACTTCAGACTTTGGACCCACTCGGCAATGAGCATCACGCCCAGCAGTCCCCACGTCATCACCACCAGTTCGGGCACGCCCGTGAGCATTTGCATCGTGCCCGCCAGCGCGGCGAGGACGAGTTTGCGGCCGCCTTCGCGCCAAGCTTGCTCGGTGAGCAGCACAATCCACGGCAGCCAGCCGAGGGCGACGCAGTAGTTCGGCCAGGTGAGGCACGCGCGCGACGCGCCGTTGAGGGCGACGGCCGTGCTGGCGACGGCGGCGGCGAAGCGGTGGCCGGTCCCGCGTTCCGCCAGCGCGCGCGCGCCGAGGCCGCCGAACCACAGGTGCAGCAGGCAGAAGACGCCGAGCGCCCAGGGCATCGGGAGCGCGACGAAGAAGAGCGAGCCAGGGTAGAGGCACATGGTGCCCCATTGCGCGAGGAAGGGCGCGCCGCAGTTCGAGAGCGGGTTCCACAGCGGCAGCTCGCCGACGCGCAGGCTCTCTCGCAAGTAGTGCGCCGCCGGGTAGGCCATCACGCCGTAGTCGGAGCGGAAGAAGGTCTCGGTGCCCAGCCAGATGCCGGGGAAGGCGAGGACGAAGGCGAGCAGGAGGAAGACGGCGAAGCGGCGCGGGGTGAACCAGTCGGAGAATTCCGACTCCGAGGCTCCAGTCCGAGAAGTCGTGGTGTTGTCAGTCATTGTGTTTGCTTGATTCTTGCAACGCCAGTGCTGCACAACGCCTCCGAGAATCATCACAATGCCTGGCAACGCGAAGAAACCAAGAAACTCATGCAGTCCTTTTGGCACTAGTGCAGATACGCTGCCGATGCATATCAGCAAGAAACCCATAGCCCAAAGCACTATGGCTGATTGGCGCAACTCGGGCGCTGAAATGTTGGCCACAAACGAGATGCGCCACACGAGCCACCCCATTACAAGAAGCCAGGCCACCTTAGTTAAAGAAACCAGGAACTCGGCATCCGAATCCGTCATCATGTGACATTCCTCTCTGCTCTCCGCCACCAGAGCACGACGCACGCGATGAGTCCAAGTGCGGACAGCGCGACACTGAGTTGAAATCGCCGGTCCACGTAGTCAAGGCGCACGGTGCTGCGGCCAGCGGGGACGGGCACGGCTGGGAAGGCGTGGTTGGCGCGGAGGAGGTTGGCGGGCTGGCCGTTCACGGTGGCTCGCCACGCAGGATAGTGCGCCTGCGCAATGACGACCAGCGTGGGCGCGGGGGACTCGACTTCGCAGGCGATGTGGTGAGCGGTCCATCTGGTGGAAAGAACTTTCGCGTCGGCGGCATTGGTTGTGGGCACCAATGCCTTGTCCCACGGATGAAGGAAGACCAATTCAGCCGGGTTCCAGTTCGTGGCAGTCATCGCAGGCAAAGCGATTTCAGCGGCGGCGAATTCCACGCGTTGTCCGGCGGTGATGAGCAGGAGCGCGGTGTCGCGGCGGTGCCACTTGAAGATGTTCGTCGGCGAGTTGACGTGCGCGATGCCGAGGAAGTCCGCGAGCGGGCCGGGCAGCGAGTTGGTCGCGCCGCCGAGGAAGAGCCGCGCCTCGACTTCCTGCTGCGGGCGCAGGTAGAGGCTGAAGATGCCGTCGGTCTTCGCGAGGCCGTCGAGGAGATTCAAGTTGTCGTAGAGGCCGACGCGTTGGAGCAGCAGCGTGTCGGCGAGGCTGGGGAGCATCTTGCTTTTGAACTCTTTCAGCGCCGCCCAGGTGAGCGAGGCGCGCGCGGTGCCGTTGCGCGGCGCGGGTGTGAGCGCGGCGAGGTCGGGCTGGCCGGGTTGGAGATAGGCGGGTGCGACGCGCGGGGTGAGGTTCGGCAAATGCAGCCGCAGGTCCGCGTAGAGCAAGCCCAGCACGGCGAGCGCCCAAAGCGTCGCGCGCCAGCCAGCGGGTGCGGTGCGGAGGTTGAGCACGGCAGCGGCGGTGAAGGCGAGGAAGACGCCGCTGGCCAGTGCGTTGAAGAGGAGCAGCAGGCCGGCATCGGCACTTTCGCGTGGCAGCGGGTTGAACCAGCCCAGCACAGCGATGAGCGCGATGACGGCCACGAGCACGGTGGCGATGGCGCGCAGTCGGTGGCGGGCCATGCGGGCGCGGGTTTCTTCCAGGGCATCCACGGGCGAGGCATTGTCCGTCACTACATCGCGGAAAATTTCCTTCACCGCAAAGGCCGCGAGCATCGGCAGGATGAAGGTGAGCGGGATCACGAACTTCACCGGGTAACGCATCACGCCGAGCGGGAGGACGTGCTTGAGCGCGGCGAACAGACCGCCGTCGTCGCCGAGTGCGAGCACGACGAACACCCCCGCCAGCAGCGAGAGCGCGCGCGACCGGCGATCCGAAACGCGCAGCACAGCGACGAGCGCGAGCGCGAGCACGCCCGCGCCGGCGTAATAGCTGGAGGTCCAGTTCTGACCGCTGTGCAGCGGCACGCCGGGCGTGGTGAGCACGCAGCGGAAGTGCGGCACGAGGAAGTTCGCCAAGCGCCTCGCCGGTAGCGACCCCGCGGCGTCGCCGCAGCCGGCGTCGCGCTGCGAGTGGCGGAGGAGTTCGAGGAAGGGGAGAAGCTGCGCGGCGGAGAGGAGGGCGGCCAAGGCAAAAGTAAAAAGGCAAAAGGCAAAAGGTCGGAGGCGTTCGTGGCCGTCACTTTTTCCTTTTTCCTTTTCCCTTTTGCCTTCCCCCAGCGCGAGCAGTGCGGCAATGCACCAGGTGAACAAAATGACTTCCGGCGCACCGGTGAGCATCTGCGCCGCGCCGACCAAGGCGGCGAGGACGAGCTTGCGCCCGCCTTCGCGCACGGCACTGTCCGTCGTGAGCACCACCCACGGGAGCAGGCCGAGCGCGGCGAGGTTGTTCGGCCACATGAGCGATTGCTGCGTGAGGCCGTGGAAGGCGTAGGCGACCCCGGCGACGGCGGCGGGAAAGTTCTGTCCCGTCCACCGCCGCGCGACGGCATACGCGCCGAGGCCGCCGAGCCACAGGTGCAAAAGCATGAACAGTCCAAGCGACCACGGCAGTGGCGCGAGCAGGTAGAGCAGCGAGCCGGGGTAGAGCGTCATGGTGTTCCACTGCGCGAGGAACGGGAGGCCGCAGTTGTTGAGCGGATTCCAGAGCGGGAGTTCGCCGCGCCAAAAGCACTCGCGATGGTAGTGCGCGAGCGGATAGCCGAAGACACTGAAGTCGCGCAGGACGAAGGTGGCTGAGCCGAGCAGCACGTCGGGCCACGCGGCGAAGACGAGCGCGGCGAGCAGCGCAGCGAAGCGCGCGGGGGAGAGCAACCGTTCCGAGTTCGGAGTTTCGGGTTTGGCGTTGGTGTCGGCGGAGGTCATGCGTTCACCTTTCCGAAGCGCCACCAGAGCGCACCGCAAAGCAACAAGCTCGCGAGCGAGAGGGCCGCGCCAAGCTGGAAGGCGTGGTCCACGTAGCGGAGTTCGATCGTGTGACGCCCTTCGCTGACTTCGACGGCTTGGAAGGCGTGGTTCGCACGGCGGATGGGCAACTCGCGTTCGCCCTCGAAGGCCTTCCACGGATGGTAAAACGTCTGCGCGATGACGACCCACACCGGCGCGTTCGCCTCGACGTCGACGCTGAGGGACTCGCGGCCCCAGCGCGTGGAGAGGACGGTCGCGCGCGTGACAGCACTGGTGTTCGTGGCGCGGGAGACGGCGAGCAGTTCCTTCGGCAAGAAGACAATGCCGGCGGGATCGTAGCCCGAGCCGACCAGTTCACGCAGCGTGTTGGTGGCGTCGGTGAAGATCGGTTCGGCACCGGCGGTGACGAGCGGTTGCGCGTTGGTGCGGTGCGCCCAGGTGAAGAGCATGTCGCTCGAGGAGATGCGCGTGATGCCGAGGAAGTCCGCGAAGCGCTCCGGGAACGGGCGGTCCATGCCGTAGAGCAGCCACCATGTGTCAGACAACTCGCGCGGGAACTGCGAAAACATGCCGTTCACCTTGGGCACGGCGTCGAGCAGGTTCCAGTTGGCGAACGCGGCACGTCGCGCGCCGATGCAGTAGTTGAGCTCGTTGGTGTTCTGCGCGTGGGCCATGAAGCCCTCCATCTCGCGGCTGACCATCGCGCGCCCTTCGCCGAGGCGCGGCATGGTGGTGGAGAACTTCGCGACGCCCGGCTCGTAGGCTTGGGTGATGACGGTGGGGTTCTGGCGCGGGGCGTGGGTGAGGATGTCCAGCGAAACGACACCAAGCGACAGCAAGGCAAAGCAAAGCGCCGCAAACCAACTGGTCGCGTGTTTCATCCTCCAGATCGCGGCCGCGAACACCAAAAGCAGGAGTCTTCGCAGGGCAGCGTTTGCTGACTGGGAACCGCCAGACGCCACTTGCAGCGAGAAGACTAGAAGTAAGACTACCAACACAATCGCTCCCAAGAAGAAATAGTTCGGGAGTGGGCGCACGGTGGGCGGCGAGCCCAACAACTCAGGTTGTTGTGAATCCAGGTTCTGCGGGGGGAACGACTCGGATGACCGAAGATACTTCACCCCCAACGCCGCCAGAAACGGCAGCACCATCAGCGGCAGCAGAACATACTTAATAGGGAAGCGGACGAAGCCCAGCGGGGGGCAGACCGCCTTCAGCCAGTCGAGCAGGAGGGCGTTGTGCCCCATCGCAAGCCAGACACCCAGCACCGCCACACCCGCGAGCAGCCACACGCGCGGCTCGCGTCGTCGCCAGATGGCGAGCGCGGCCAGCGCCAGCACGCCGAGTCCGGGATAGTAGCTGGAGGTCCATTGCTGCTCGACGTGGGTGAAGACGCCGAGTTGGTCCGGGGTCATGCGGAAGAGCGGGACGAAGAAGTTCGCCCAGCCCCAGAGCGGCATGGCGTAGAGGTTGTCGTCGTAAGCTGCGGTGCGGTGCGAGTGGCGGAGGAGGTCGAGGAAAGGGAGGAGTTGCGCGGCGCTCAGCAGGGTGACTAAGGCAAAAGTAAAAAGGCAAAAGGCAAAAGGCCGGAGGCATTCGTAGCCGTCACTTTTGCCTTTTGCCTTTTGCCTTTTGCCTTCCGCCAGCGCAAGCGCGGCGGCGATGGCCCAGGTGAACAAGATGATTTCCGGTGCGCCGGCGAGCATCTGCATCGCGCCGATGAGTGCAGCGAGAAGAACCATTCTCCCGCCTTCCTTGCCCGCTCGTTCGACGAGCAGCCAGAGCCACGGAGCCCACGCGAGCGCGGCGAAGTTGTTCGGCCACATGACGGCGTGGAGGGTGAACCCGTTGAACGCGAACGCGAGGCCGCCGACGCTCGCGGTGAAGCGGTTGCCGGTCCAGTGATGCGCGAGGCGATACGCGCCCGCGCCGGCCCGCAGCAGGTGCGCGAGGCTGAACCACCCCACCGCCCACGGCATCGGCCCGAGCAGGTAGATGAGCGTGCCGGGATAGAGGCACATCGTGTTCCACTGCGCGAGGTGCGGCAGACCGCAGGAGTTGTAGGGATTCCACAGCGGGATTTCGCCGCGCCAGAAGCACTCGCGGTGATAGTGCGCCAGCGGGTAGCCGAAGTGTCCGAAGTCCCGGTAGTAAAACGTGTGGCTGCCCAGCACGACCTCGGGGAACGCTGCGAAAACCGCCAGCGCCAGCAGCGCGAGGAAGCGGCCCGGCGTGAACCACTCGTCCGCGAGCGCGGCGGAAATTTCCGTGGAGCCGGGGCTGGCCATGCGCACCGATTCTGGCAAAGCCCCCGCGCCAGCCGAAGCCAAAAGCGTCCGCTGCGCGCCCGGATTTCAGGCTTCCGGAGCGCGGGACGTGGCGTTACGTTCGCAGCAGCTTCACCACCAACGTCCAAACCCAGCATTCCCATGGACGCGAAACATTACGACCTCGTGGTCATCGGTTCCGGGCCGGCCGGTGAGAAGGGCGCGGCGCAGGCGGCTTACTTCGGCAAGAAGGTCGCGCTCGTTGAGAAGGAGCCGGCGCTCGGCGGCGCGGCGGCCAACACCGGCACGCTGCCGTCCAAGACGCTGCGCGAGACGGCGCTTTATCTCTCGGGCTTCCGCCAGCGCGGGCTGCACGCGGTCCACTTCAGCATGAAGGAGTAGCTCACGCCGCGCGGCTTCCTCTATCGCGAGCGGCTCGTCGTGCAGACCGAGCGCACGCGCATCGTGGACAACCTCAAGCGCCACAACGTGGACCTCTACACCGGCTTTGCGTCGTTCGTGGACGCGCACACGGTGTCGGTCGCGCCGCGCCACTCGCCCTCGGCGCATTTGCACGCGGACAAAATCCTCATCGCCACCGGCTCGCATCCATTTCATCCGGCGAACTTCCCGTTCCATGACTCGCGCGTGTATGACTCGGACACCATCCTGAACATCCGCGAAATCCCGGCGACGATGCTCGTGGCGGGCGGCGGGGTCATCGGCTGCGACTACGCCTGCATGTTCGCGGCGCTGGGCATTGCGGTCACGCTCGTCGAGGGCCGCGACCGGCTGCTGGGCTTCATTGACGCGGAGGTGTCGCACGCACTCGCGGACGGGATGCGCGCGGTGGGCGTGGAGTTTTACCTGACCGACGGCATTGAGAGCATCGAGTCGGGCGAGGTGCTCACGGCGAAGTTGAAGTCCGGCAAGGTGGTCAAGACGCACGCGCTCCTCGCCGCGACGGGCCGTTCCGGCAACACGCAGAACATGGGCCTCGAAGCCATCGGCCTCGCGCCCGACTCGCGCGGCAACCTCAAGGTGAACGCGAACTACCAGACCGCCGCGCCTCACATCTACGCGGTGGGCGACGTGGTGGGTTTCCCGGCGCTGGCGGCGACCTCGATGGAGCAGGCGCGCGTGGCGATGGTCCACGCGTTCGACCTGAAATACAAAAGCGGTGTCGCGACGATTCTGCCCTACGGCATCTACACGATCCCCGAGGTCTCGATGGCGGGAGAAACTGAGGAGTCGCTCACGAAGGCCGGCATTCCCTACGTAGTGGGCCGTGCCCGCTACGCGTAGAACGCGCGCGGGCAGATCATCGGCGACAAGGACGGCTTCCTGAAACTCCTCTTCTGCGAGGAGGACATGAAGCTGTTGGGCGTCGTCGTGATCGGCGAGCAGGCGAGCGAACTGGTCCACGTCGGCCTCACCGCGCTGCTCACGCAGTCGGGCGC
>JBJTAU010000440.1:0-5230 GCA_046090965.1 Limisphaerales bacterium
GGGCAGGGAAGAGATGGAGGACTCCGCGCTGGTGGCCAAGCGCACGGTGAACGCGTCGCCGTCAGGGTCCACGATGGGCAGCGCCACGGAGTTGTTCGTGCCGGCCTGCATCTGGAGGATGACCGGCGCGGTGATGACGGGGGAACCGGTGTTGGCGGTGCTGCGCAGATCCACGAGCATCTGGAATGACTCGCTGGCATCGGCCGCGTTGGCCAGCGTGCTGATGCGGCAGCACGAGGAACCCGCGACTTGGAAGAGGCCGTTGGATGGGTAGGTGTGGCTGGTGGTGTAGCGCCAGACTTCGTATTCCTCGCCGGCGGCGTCAGTCAGGGTGGCGATGCGGGTGGCGGCGGCCGTGGTGAAGTTTGGCGAGCCATCACCATAGCTGAAACTGATCTCGCCCGGTCCGGAGGATGCCGAGCGCCACGCCTCCGTGACCGTGATTTCGACCGCGAGCGCGTTGGTGCCCGGAGCGCGTTTCCAGGAAAGGTTGGCGAAGCGGAAATGCGACGCCGAGGCCGTTGGGGACAGGCCGCACAGGAAGGTGCTGACGACCGCGATCGCGAGCGGGCGAAGGAGGCGGTTCATGTTGAGGAAAGTTACCGCCGGTGTCCGCTCCTGCGGGGGCAGCCTGTCTCTGCGTCCCCCTGCGCCTGCGTTCTGCCGTCGGGTTGAACTGCGAAAAATGATGCTCATTTTCCGGTTTCAAGCAAGCAGGGAATCCCGGAGGAACGAGCATCCAACCGGGCGGTTAGATGCGCTCCGGTCAAAGCCGGCCGTGCGTCAACTTTCTCCCTAACGGAAGAGGCGGGTGGGCCTTCGTGGCCACGCCCGCCTGACTCTCACTGTCGACTGCACCAACCTTCACGCCACCTTCACTTCCATCGGACTCGGCTTCGGCGTGACGGTCTTCGGCAGGTGGACCAGCAGGACGCCGTCCTTGAACTCTGCCGCGACCTTGTCCGACGGTGTCTCCTCCGGCAGCGTGTAGCTCCGCACGAAGCTGCCGTAGGCGCGCTCGATGCGGTGATACTTCTTGTCCTTCTCTTCCTTCTCAAACCGGCGTTCGCCCGAGAGCATGAGGACTCCGTCCTCGACCGTCAGCTTCACTTCCTCCCGTTTCACTCCCGGCAGCTCGGCCTTGAGCAGGAATTCCTTCTCGTCCTCGGTGATGTCCACCAAGGGCGACCAATCCGCCACGGCCAAGGCTTCCTTGCTCGTGGTGGCACGCGCCGGCAGGCTCATCCAAGAACCCAGCCGACCCTGCAGCTCCTCCATCTCTTTGAGGGGGCTCCAACGACTCATCGCAGTCATAACCAACTCCGTCCTGGCGGACTCTCTCGTGCCGTTCCGGGTGCCGCCTTTGCCCGGCCCGGCTCCCCAAGGGAGAGGGTGGCCGCGCCATCCCCTCCGCTCCCGACCCTCTCCGCCCTCCTCGGTGAACCGCTCGTTCGCAGCTTGAGGAGGCGCTCTTCAAAGTTTGGCGAGAGTTCACCCCCGATTGCATCCCGCAAAGAGTTGCGACGCACGAACGCGACTCCCCCTCACTCATCACGGACCTCGTTCAATACGTCTTTGTCACAACCCAGCCTTCAGGGCGTCCGCCGAGGCCTTGGCCGCCAAGGTAGGGGCGGCCCTGAACTGACTACCGGGTCGTTAGCCCGATACCGCGCTTCGCGCCCGCGCGTAATCTGGGCCCATGAAAACAAACAACTTCACAGCCACGAACGAAGGACAAGCAACGCAACTCATCCACGTTCAGTTCGCGCCCGAGGCCGCAGTGCGCATCGAGGTGCGCCAGCAGCAACCCATCGCGTGGGTGCCGCGTCGGCCAGCCGTTGCGTCCGGCGCAGTGCGCCCGGCCATGTCCTTGGTTCTCACCTTGATGTTGGTGTGCCTGACGAGCGTGTTCGTGAAGCCCGCTCACGAATTCCTCCACCGACCTGGCGGTGCTGGTGGTCAGCGCCACGACCAACGACGCGGCGCTGCCCGCCATCCGTCAGGCGCTGGACTTCCTGGGCACGCCCTACACCGTCCACATCGCCAGCGCCCAGCCCGGTGCCCTCACGGCGGACAAGCTCTTCACCGGCCTCCGTGGTTTCTACAGCAGCGTGATGCTCACCGACTCCCAGCTCGCCTATTCGCCGGACGGCACCACTTGGACCTCTGCCCTGAACGCCGGTGAATGGACCGCGCTCAACCAGTTCGCCGCCGACTTCGCCGTGCGCCAGATCAACTGGAGCGGCTATCCCACGCCCGACTCCGGCTTCAACTGGCCCACCGCTGCTTACGACTCCACCAGCCAAGCCGCCCGCGGCACCTGGACCGCCGCCGCGAAGGCCTCCTTCCCCTACCTCGTCACCACCAACCAGTTCGCCGTCTCCAACGTCTGGACCTACCTCGCCACTCCGCTGGACACCAACACCACCGTCTGGCTCGGCGACGCCCAAGGCAACGCCCTCATCGCCGTCAAGAAGTTCACCGACGGCCGCGAGGTGCTCTCGTTGACCTTCGACAACGCCCCCTGGCTCATCCACAGCACCGTCCTTTCGCACGGGCTGGTGACTTGGGCCAACAAAGGCCTCTTCCTCGGCGAGCGCCACACCTACCTCAGCGCCCAGATCGACGACGTCTTCCTCGCCGACGAGATGTGGCCCGCCGGCGAGTTCCGCCAGAGCGCCAAGGACTGGCAGGCCACCATCAACTGGCAGGCCAAGTTCAACACCCGCACCCTGGGCAAGAACTTCCGCTACGACATGGCCTTCAACGGCCTTGGGACAGTCCCGGGCGAATACGCGAACGACGACCTCACGCCCTACGTGCGCACCAACAAGGCCATGTTCAAGTGGATCAGCCACACCTACACGCACCCCTACCTCGACGACATCAGCTACGCCAACGCCCTGACCGAGATCACCAAGAACAACCAGGCCGCCGGCAACCTGGGCCTGCCCATCTACAGCCGGGCCAACATGGTCACGCCCAACATCACGGGCCTGAACAACCCGCAGTTCATCCAGGCCGCCTACGACGCGGGCATCCGCTACCTCGTCACCGACACCTCCATCCCCGCGCACCGGCCCACCTCGCCCAACACCGGCATCCCCAACTGGGTCGATCCCCGCATCCTCATGATCCCCCGGCACGCCAACAACCTCTTCTACAACGTCTCCACCCCCGAAGAATGGGCGAGCGAATACAACAGCATCTACGCCGCCTACTGGGGCCGCGACCTCACCTTCGCCGAGATCCTCGACAACCAGGCCGAACTCCTCCTGGGCTTCCTGCTCAAGGGCGACGTGAGCCCGCTCATGTTCCACCAGCCCAACCTGCGCGACTACAACGGCGCGGGCAACACCCTCCTCGGGGACCTGCTCGACGCCGTTGCCAACAAGTATGAGAAGCTCTACAACTTCCCGGCGCTCTCCCCGACCATGAACAACCTGGCCGTGCTCCTCCAACACCGGATGAACTACAACGCCTCCGGCGTGGTGGCCACGCGCAACGCGGACAACACGGTGACCCTGACGGTGACCAAGGGCGCGCGCCTCCCGGTGACGGGGTTGGTCAACGGCGGGGTGGTGAGCTACACCGGCACGGTGGCCCCGGTCATCACCAGCGAACTCTACGCCGGCCAACGCATCACCTACGTGACCCTGGCCGCCGGCCAGAGCGTGACGCTCAAGAAGCTCTGAAGCGGACAGCGGACAGCGATCAGCAACCTGAAACCTCAGCCCTTGATGAACCCCACCTCCAAAGCGAAAGGCGACCTGATGAGGAGACCCCACCTGCGGTCGTGCTGACCGCTGAAAGCTGACGGCCGACCGCTCCGGTTTACGTGGCTGTGGACCGGAGCGACGGCGAGGCCAGCGAAAACTCACCCGGCGCGGGAGCTGCCCCTCCCGCGCCGCGGTGTTTTAATTGGACCGCTCGCAGTTGAACGCGGTGACGCTTGTTACGTCAGAGGATGCGTTCGTATTCTGAACCGCGCATGAACTTCACCGCCTGCCTTGGTCTGCTGCTGTTGCTCGGAGGCGGCTTGATCGCCGGGGCAGGCGACTACCGCGACTTCGACCAGCCGCCGCACGACTACTGGAAGCAGACGCCCAAGGACCGCTTCAGCCGCTGGATGAAGGACGTGCAGGCGGGCAAGGTGGAGTTGGATTACGGCGGGGAGAAGGCGTTCGTCGCCAGCGTGCTCAAGTCGCTGGACATACCGGCGACGTCGCAGATGCTGGTCTTCTCCACCACGAGCCTGCAACTCAGCCTCATCTCGCCGCGTAGCCCGCGCGCGATCTTCTTCAACGAGGACATTTACCTTGGCCACGTGGTGGGTGGAAAAATCGAAATCGTCTCCGTGGACCCGGACCTCGGCGGCGTGTTCTACATCTTCGACATCCCACGCAACGGCCAGCCGCCGCGCCCCGAGCGCGCGACACGCTGCATGAACTGCCATGCGCGCGAGGACACCGGCTACGTGCCCGGCCTCGTGGTGAAGTCCGTCATCCCCGGCCCGACCGGCGGGAGCCTCGAATCCTTCCGCCAGGAGCAGTCCGGCCACGGCATCCCGTTGAATCAGCGCTTCGGCGGCTGGTCTCTCACTGGCGTGGGCAACCTCACGAACCACCTGGCGAACTTTTATGGCCGGTCCACGCCGCAGGGCATTCTCCGCCAACCCATCCAGCCGGGCGTGACGTTCAACTATGACCGCTACCTCATCTCCAGCAGCGACCTGCTGCCGCAGCTTCTGCACGAGCACCAGATTGGCTTCGTGAACCGTGCCGTCGAGGCCACTTACCGCACGCGCACTGCGTTGGCGGAAGGCGGCGGCAAGTTGAGTTCCGCGAGCAGCAGCACGCTCGACCAGCAGGCGCGCGCGCTGACGCGCTACCTGCTCTTCGCAGACGAGGTGCCGCTGCCTACAGGCGGGGTTGCGGGCGATGCCGAGTTCAAGAGGGATTTCACGAGCGTGCGCCGGCTCGGGCCCGGCGGCGCCTCGCTCAAGGACTTCGAGCTGCGCACGCGGCTCTTCCAGCACCGGTGCAGCTACATGATCTACGGCCTGGCCTTCCAAGGGCTGCCGCCGGAGATGAAGCAGCGTGTCTTTACCCGCCTCGCGCAGGCGCTCGACACGGCCAAACCAGACGAAGAATTCGCCTACTTACCGGCCGCCGAGAAGCAGAGCATCCGCGGCATCCTCAAGGCGACGCTGCCGGAACTGCCGAAGGGG
>JBJTAU010000441.1:0-11078 GCA_046090965.1 Limisphaerales bacterium
CGACAGCGATGCCGCACACTGCCGCGATGAAAGCGAACCCGAACGCATTGACGATCCGCCGGTCGGCCGAGCGTGGTCACGCAGACCACGGCTGGCTCGACTCGCGGCACAGTTTCTCCTTCGCGGACTATTACGACACCGGCTCTGGATTCAGCCCCGGCAGCGCGGCCTCACGACGAGCTACACCGAGTGGCATCCGCAGCCGGGCCACGCGGACGAGCCGAAGGTGCTGGTAATTTCACCGGACGGCCGCGACGGCTCGGCGAGGATTCACCAGGACGCGGAGGTGTATCGCCTGCTGCTCAAGCCCGGCCAAAGCGTGTCGCACGAACTCAAGCCGGGGCGCGGCGCCTGGCTGCAAATCGCCACGGGCCCGGCGGCCTTGAATGGCGTCACGCGCGAAGCCGGCGACGGCGCGAGCAGCGAGGAACCGGGCCCGTGGGCCCTGACGGCTGCGGAGCGGACCGAGGCGCTGCTGTTCGACTTGGCGTAAGCCAGCACCAAAGCGAACTCATCTGCGCGACTCAGCCAGAGCGATGCAGTTGGCTTTGGGGAGCGCACGCCTCCGGCGCGCGGTTTCCGGCGTCCCGCCGGAACTTTCGTCACGCGATCTTCATCTCAGCAAACGGTTCGGAGAAGAATGATGGAATGAAGTCCTGCGCGAGACGGGCACGGCAGCGCGTGGGACGCGTGCGCTCCTCACTCACAAGCGTCGCCCGAGTTCACACCGGCAACTGCTTCCTTACCACCCCCATGCTCGCGGCGAACTTGTTCATCACGAACTCGCGCGCTTTCGCCGCCTTCGCCTTCGCCGCCGCCGGGTCTTTCGCCATCGCGAGGACGGCGGGGACGAGCCGCTTCACGTCGTCCTCCTTGTCGAAGTCGAACAGCCAGTCACCGAGGCCAATGTCACGCCACATGAAACCCTTCGTCGTCTGCTCGGCCCAGCGGCAGACGATGGCGGGAATGCCGTGCCCGATGCACATGATCGGCGAGTGCATCTCGTTGCCGAATAGCCCCGCGCTGCGCGTGTAGACCGAGATCGCCTCGCCGGTGAGCCAGTAGTTCGGCCGCCAGACGGCGCGCGGCTTCACATCGGCGGGCAACGGGTCGTAGAGCAGCTCCTTGCCCACCGCCATTTGCGTCTGGTCCTCCGGGCAGATGAGCACCTTGAGCTTCGTCTGCCGCAGCACCTCGATGATGGCCTGCCGATGCGGCGCGTGGTCGTGCTCCTTCAAGGCCTCGTTGCGCGCGTGCTTCTTCTCATCGAACGCCGCCTTCTTGTCGGGAATCGTCCAATACGGCGTGAAGCGCAGGCGCGGAATGCTGCAGAGAAACTGCCCTTCCTCCAGCCCGTTCGCCTTGAGAAACGCCGTCGCCTTCGCGTCGTCACGCAAGTCCGTGGCGAACGCGCCGTCCGGCCCATACTCCATCAGCGGGCTGGTGCAACCGCGCTGCTTCGCCAGCTCCAGCGACTTCGAGTCGCGGAAGTAAACAAACTTCGCGCCGCTCAACACCGCGACCGTCGCCGCGATGGCCTTGTCCGACGCGGGCGAAGTGGCCGTGGAACCTTGCAGCGGCAGCGTGATGCCATAAACGCCGTAGGGCTTGCCCGTCTCCTTCGCCCAGCGCGCCACGTCGTTCTGCGCCACGAGCGACGGCCCGGAGCCGTGCAGCAGGAAATCGCACTCGGCGAACGCGGCCTTGAGCGCCTCCGCGCCCTTCACGATTTGCAGCTTCGGAAACCGCGCCATCAGCATCTCCTCGACGCCGTTGTCCACCTTGCTCGGCCACAAGCGGACCTCGGCACTGGGCAGGTGCCGTTCAATGAGCGCCAGCACCCCCGGCGTGTGCGCGATGTCGCCGATGTTGACCGTCTGCCACGATGAGCGCAGCAGCAGGCGCGCGGGACGTTTCGCGTCAGCGGCGCGCGCGGAGGCGGCGACGGCGGCGGTGAGAGCGGCAGTGAGAAAATGGCGGCGTTGCATCAAGAGGGTCGGGGTCATGGAGTAGAGGCTACGGCGATGGGTTGCTGAGATGATTCCGGTTGTTGCGCTGCACGGGCGGCTCGGGATTCTGCCAGCCGCGCGGGGCGTTCACGACCACGACGGGTTTGCCCGTGGTGTCGTGGATGCGGAGATTGTCGGCCACAATGCCGTTCTTCGAGTGCCGCCAGCAGTGGATGGCTTGGCCGGCACTCTTGATGACGTTGCCGATAACCTCGTAGCCATCGAGGTTGAAGTTCGGCTCGATGGCGGTGAGGCCGGTCTCCATGTAGTTGCCGTTGCACTTCACATTGCGAAGCTGGCCGCGATGCGACGGGTGGCCGAGCAAGTAAGCCGCGCCGTTCGGGTTCAGCGTGCGCGTGCGCTGAACGGTGATGTTCTCCGCATCGAACGACTCGCCGGGGCCGGTCCGTCCGCCGGGTTGGAACGCGCCGGTGTGCTCGCCGTAACACATCACCGACCGCATTGTGTCGGTCATCGTGATACCCTCGATGACGACTCCGCGCACGCGGCCGTGGATGAGCACGCAGGCGTTGATGTCCTTCACCAGGCCGCTGGGCTGCGCGTTTTGTGAAGCGTTCAGGTCAATGGTGCCTTTGCCAAACACGCGCACCCCTTCGATGTAATCCTTCTGCCGCCCGTGCCCGATGCGGATGCCGTAAGCCTCCGGGCCGTCGTAGCTGACGAACCACAGGCTCCGCAAGCTGTGGCCGGTAAGGTTCGCGAAGCGCACCTTCACGCCGTGGCTCAACTCCTGCCAGTCGCCGGTGATGGGCACCTGCGTGTGCGGCGTGTCGAAAATCTTCCCGTCGCCCCACGCGAAAGTGTCGGGCTTTCCGTCCGCGCCCACGCCATCAATGACCACGGTGTAAATCGTCGCCCCATACGCCTCCGGCCCTGGCACGGCGGGACGCGTTGTGTCGAAGCGTCCGCCGATTTCAAAGTCATCGAGCTTCTTGCCCGCGTCTTGGTCGGTGGTGATTTCGCCCTCGGGCTCCAGCTTGCAAACGCCCGGGGCGAGCTTCAGCGTCGCGCCTTCCTTCAGCTCAATCTCGACCGACTTGTCCACGTAGAGCATCGCGCGGTGCTTTGCCAAACCGTGCTGGTGCAGGCCGGGGAGGAAGACCAGCCGGTCGCCCGCTGCCGCGCGATCGAGCGCGGCCTGTGGCGGCTCGCCGGGGCGGATGAGGAATTCTCCGGCGGGCGCGTGCGAAGGCGCAATGAAAGCGAACCCTATGCTTAGGGCGGCCCGCAAGAGCGGTCGCCGCCAACGGTCAATCAGCGTGCCATCAGTCAGCAAAGCCGGTCCGGGATTCATCGCGGCGTGCGATTCGATCGTTTCCCGTCACTCAGTCCCTTACTTCTGTGCCGCCACCGGGCCGGTGCCGGTGCCTTTGAGGCTGAAGTCGTCGTAGTGGACGTCGACCGGGTTGGTCGTGAGGCTGACGAGGGATTTCGTGGCGTGGCTAATGCCTTCCGACTCGAAAGTGCCGAGCGGCTTGCCGTCAATTTGAACGCTCACCTCGGTGCCTTTTGTCCGCACGATGAGCGTGTGCCAGTCCTGCAGGCTCACCGTGGTGGGGATGCGCTTGGCCTTCGCGGCGAGCAACTTCTTGTCCGCGTCGGTGAGTTGGTTGGCTTTCTTGCGCTCGTAGAGGCCGCCGGTGAGGTCGAAGCCGCCGGTCTTCGCGTCGGCGAGGTTCACGGCTGTCGAGCTGACGCTGATGCTGCAAATGTGCCCGGCGTGGGAACCTTTGTAGTCCTTGTCGTCGAACCACACGTTGAAGCTCTTGGCCTTGTCGCTGGTGAAACGGAACTTCACCGACACTGCGAGGTCGCGCTCGCCGGGGAACTTGATGTTGTCCACGGCGGAGTGGTCGGAGCCTTCGGGCGTGATCCCCACGTGGATGCCGTCCTTGACCACGCTGCCGCTTTTGTAATGGCCCCAGCGGGGGCCGAAGCCGTTGCCAGAAAAGTCATCCGCGAAAATGGTGCGGCTGTAGTAGCCCGCCGGCTCGGCGGCGAAAACAGCGGCGGTCAGGGACGCAAGGGCGAGGGCGAAGATAGATTTCATGGACTGGTATTACTTGGGCGACGCGGCTTTGGGCAGTCAAAAATCAAGGCGTGCCCGCTGGCTTGACCCCGCGCGGGCGAAGCCGAATGATGCCCGCATGAACAAGCTCCTCACCGCGCTGGCCGCCGGCCTGTCGCTCTCCGCAGCGTCCGCCGCTGACTACACCCTTCACTCGTTCCAGAAGATTCTCGTGACCACGAATTTCCTCTGCGAAGGCGCGGACTTCGCCGATTTCAACAAGGACGGGAAGATGGATGTCGTCGCCGGGCCCTACATCTTCCTCGGACCAGACTTCAAGCAGCGCGTGGAATACACTCCGCCCGCCGCCCAGCCCTACGATCCCGCGAAGGGCTACTCCGATTACTTCCTGACCTACACGCACGACTTCAATGGCGACGGCTGGCCGGACATCCTGGTCTATTCGTGGCCGGGCAAGGAGACCGCCTGGTATGAGAACCCCAAGGGCGTCGCCGGTCACTGGCCGCGTCACGTCATCTTCGCGGTGACGGACAACGAATCACCGCAACTCGGCGACATGAACGGCGACGGCAAGCCCGAGCTCATCGTCCACACCGGCGGTCAGCTCGGCTTCGCGGAGCTCGACTGGAAGGAGCCGACCAAACCCGCGAAGTTCTGGGCCATCTCCCCGACTGACCCGAAGAAATATTTCCGTTACACGCACGGCTACGGCTTCGGTGACGTGAACGGTGACGGCCGCGCGGACATTCTCGACCGCGATGGCTGGTGGGAGCAGCCCAAGGACTACCGCACCGGCGAACAGTGGAAGTTTCACCCCGTGCCCTTCGCGCCCGCCGGCCTGCGCGGCGGCGGCCAGATGCTGGTCTATGACGTGAACGGCGACGGAATCGCCGATGTCATCACGAGCTGGGACGCGCACGGCTACGGCCTCGCTTGGTATGAGGGCTATCGCGAAGGCGGGGAGACCAAGTTCCGCGAGCACGTCATCATGAACAACAAGCCGGAGCACAACCGCTACGGCATCAAGTTCAGCCAGCTCCACTCCCAGACGCTCGTGGACATGGACGGCGACGGCGTGAAGGACCTCGTCACTGGCAAGCGCTTTTGGGCGCATGGCCCGGCCGGCGACGCCGAGCCGAATGCGCCCGCCGTGCTCTACTGGTTCAAGCTCCAGCGCAACGCGGACAAGACCGTGGACTTCATACCGAACTTGATTGACGACAACTCCGGCGTCGGCACGCAGATCACCGCGGGCGACCTCAACGGCGACGGATTGCCCGACGTGATCTCCGCCAACAAGAAGGGCCTCTCCGTCTTCCTGCACCAGACGAAGAAAGTGTCGAAGGCCGAGTGGGAGACAGCGCAGCCGCAGCCGGTGGCGAAGTAAGCAGGCTTACTTCCTGCCCGCCTTCTTCAGCACCTCGGCAAGCGTCACCTCCGAGCCACCGCGCCGCTTGCTCTCGTCGGCGGCTTCCATGAAGGCGAGGATTTCGATGGTCTCCTCGGGCTTCACTGGCACGACGCCGGTCTGGAACGCTTTGATGGCCTCGACCACCAGCGGCGCGTAGCCGTCGTAGGCGCCGATGGGAGCTTCGCCTTTGTCGCCCTTGGCGACGCCGCTGTATTTCTTGTCCTCGCGGAAGATGCCCGTGCGGCCGCCCTGCCACTTGCCGGTCACTTCGATGCGGCCATCGTCGGTCTTGCCACGCTTCACGCTCTCGCAGCCGGTGCCCATCACGGTGAAGAGCGTCTCGCAGCCGTGGACGCCATACCAGAAGAGATCAGGGTGGTGCTCCTCCAGGCTCGCCGGACTGGTGGCCTCGGCGTAAGTAACTTTGCCGACGGAGCCGCCACGCACGGCCTGCGCTGCCTTGCCGTAGCGCAACGAGGAGGAACTCCACACGGGCACGTTGGCGTCCCTGGCGAGGCGGAAGATTTCCAGCGCGTCCTTGAGCGAGCCGGCCATAGGCTTGTCAATGAACAGCGGCTTGCGCGCCTTGATGACGGGGATGGCCTGCGCGAGGTGCGGCCGGCCGTCCACGCTCTCGATGAACACGGCGTCCACGTTCTTCACGAGCTCCTCGACGGTGTCGTAGAGCTTCACGTTGTATTTCTCGACGAGCGTCTTGGTGAAGCCCTCAACGCGGTCGCGGCTGGACGGGATGTCCTGACTGCCGCCCTTGAACGCGGCGACGACCTTCGCGCCGGGCACATGGGCCTTGTTCATCGGGTTGTTGAGAATGTCCGTGAAGGCCGGCACGTGCGAGGTGTCGAGGCCGATCATGCCGATGCGAAGTTCAGCAGCGGAGGTGGAGGCAACGGCGGTGAAGGCCAGCAGGCCCAGAGTGAGGAAGGACTTACGATTCATGGTAGGCGATTTGTCGGATGCGGGAGCTTCGACCGAAAGGCGGCGAGGGAAATTCGGGCAGAGCAGTGTTCAGTAATCAGTGTTCAGTTCCCGACAGCGGGCCGCGACCACTGCCAACTGAATACTGAACACTCCGTCTTGGAAACTGCGTCCCGCCACCGCTACACTCCGCCCGTGAACCTCCGCGTCTGCGAAGCCGATCTGCACCTGCACAACCTGCACACGCGGATGCCGTTCAAGTATGGCATCGCGACGATGACGCACATGCCGATGGTCTTCGCGCGCGTCGCCTTGGAGGTCAACGGCCGTCCGCCGTTGCTCGGCGTTGCCGCCGACCTGCTCCCGCCCAAGTGGTTCACCAAGGACCCCGCCCGTGACGTGCTCGACGAAATCCACGAGATGCTCGACGTGGCGGAGACCGCGCTCGAAACCGCCGAGGGTCAAAACGCGCCGAGCGTCTTCGATCTCTGGCTGCACCTGCACGACTCGCAGGCTGCGTGGGCACGCGCCGAGGGCAAGCCCCCGTTGCTCGCGCACTTCGGCACGTCGCTTGTCGAGCGCGCGGTGATGGACGCCTTCTGCCGCGCTCTCGCGAGGCCCTTTCATCGGGCACTGCTGGAAAATGATTTCGGCATTCGGCTCGGTGAACTTCGCTCCGAACTCGAAGGTTTTTCACCCGCCAAGTGGCTTCCCGCGCGTCCGCACGGCGAAATCATCGTGCGCCACACCGTCGGCCTCAGCGACCCGCTCACGGACGCGGACATCGTGCGCGAAGAGCAGTTGAGCGACGGCCTGCCGCAATCGCTCGCCGCGAGCATCCGCGTCTATGGCCTGCGCCACTTCAAGCTCAAGGTGAACGGCGACTTCGCGCACGACCTCGACCGCTTGCGCCGCATCGCCGCCGTGCTGCGCGCGGAGTGCGGCGAGGACTTCGCCTTCACGCTGGACGGCAACGAGCAGTTCAAATCCTTCACGGAGTTCCGGCAATTCTGGGAAACGCTGCGCGCGGACGATTCGCTGAAGCCGTTTCTCGCGAAGCTCTTGTTCGTCGAGCAACCGCTGCACCGACAGGTCGCGCTCGCACCCGCAGTTGCGTCCGCGCTGGCCGAGTGGTCAGACCGCCCGCCGCTCATCATTGACGAGTCCGACGGCGAACTCGACAGCGTGCCCACCGCGCTCACGCTCGGCCACGACGGCGCGAGCCACAAGAACTGCAAGGGCGTCATAAAAGGCATCGCGAACCGCTGCCTGCTCGCGCACCGGCAGCCGCAATCGCCCGCGCGCCCGCTGCTCATGAGCGGCGAGGACTTGTGCAACGTAGGGCCGGTCGCGCTCTTGCAGGACCTCGCGGTGTGCGCAGCGTTGGGATTGAAGAGCGTCGAGCGCAACGGCCACCACTACAACGCCGGTCTCTCCCAGTTCCCCCGCGGCGTGCAGGAGGAAATCCTCCGCGCGCATTTCGACCTCTACCACCCCAGCCCTGCTGGCTGGCCGACGCTGACGATCGAGAACGGCCGTGTGTCGCTCGGCTCGGTCACCGAAGCCGCGTTCGGCGTGAAGTTCCTGTTGAACACGGGTCAGTTCACGCCGGCGGACGAGTGGGAGTGGGAGTGAGCAAAGGGAAGCGGCGATGAGCACGAATCAGTTTTCTGCGGGGCGGCGCGTGGTGCTTAGGGCGTGGTGCGTGAAGTCTCACGCGCTCACCGGTCTCGCTCACGCACCACGCACCACGCACCACGTCTAGCCATGCGCCCGCACCACCGCACCACGGCCATCGTCCTCGCACTCGTCGCGGTGGTCTTTGCCGTCTTCTTCCGCACGCTGGAGTCGGGCTTCCTGCGCTGGGACGACGACATCAACGTCTTCGAGAATCCGCACGTGCAGGGGCTGACGGCGGAGAACCTGCGCTGGATGTTCACCGACTTCGAGCAGGCCATCCGTTACAAGCCGCTCTCGTGGCTCGCGTGGGCGCTGGTGCATGAAGTCTTCGGGCTGAACCCTTTCGGCTACCACCTCGCGAACGTGCTGCTGCACTGCGCGAACACGCTGCTGGTGTTTCTGTTGATTCGCCGGCTGTTCCAATGCGGAACGCGGAACGCGGAACGCGGAATTGAAGACACTGCGACGCAGGAGATTTGTGCGGCTATCGGCGCGCTGCTGTGGGCCGTGCATCCGCTGCGGGTTGAGCCAGTCGCGTGGGTGACGGGGCTGCCTTACGGGCTGGCGCTGCTCTTCGCGCTGGTGGCGACGCTCTTCTACCTGCGCGCAAATGCATCGGACGCAGACGCCAGCGCACGGCGCCGCGACTACTGGTTGTCGGTCGCCGCGTTCGCGCTCGCGGTGCTGTCGTATCCCATCGTGCTAGGCTTCGTCGCTGCGCAGGTGGCGCTGGATTTTTACCCACTGAGGAGAGTCGGTGCGGGCTGGCGCAGAGTTCTCGTGGACAAGCTCCCCTTCCTTGCGCTCTCGCTTCTGCTCGTGGCCAGCACTGTCTATGGCCGCTTCCACGTCACCGGCACCTGGGACAAGCCCGTGACGCTCGACAACTTCCCGCCGTTGGCCCGTGCGATGCAGGCGCTCTACCTGTGGGCCTACTACGCGTGGAAGCCGCTGCTCCCGCTGGAGCTCTGCCCGGTTTATCCCGTGCTGATGGAGAGCAAGTTCAACGAACCCGCCTTCCTCCTGAGCGCGCTTGGCGTGCTGGCCGTGAGCGGATTGTTGCTTGCGAAACGGAATGCTTGGCCCGCCGCCTTCGCACTTTGGCTCGCGCATCTCGGCCTGCTCGTGCCGATGCTCGGTCTCACCGAGCGTCCGCATTACCCACACGACCGCTACGCCATCATCAACGGCATTCTCTGGGCCGTCGCGGGTGCGGCGCTGTTGTGGCGGTTCGCCCGCGCTCGGCCCCAGCCCGTGCCCGCGCTGGCGGGTGGCGCTGCGCTGGTAGTTCTACTCTCCATGATGAACTGGCGGCAGACGGCCATCTGGCACAGCGACCTGCCGTTCTTCACCGACATGGCCGCGAAGCTCCGCAGCCCGCACTATCGCAGCCAGGCTTTGATGAAGCTCGGCAACGCCCACGCAGACCTCGGCGACGATGCACAAGCCGTGGCCAGCTACCGCAAAGCGCTGCAACTCAGTCCCACCTCCGCGACGTTTCACCTGCATTTCAACCTCGCCAACGCGCTTGCGCGCCTCTCGCAGTGGCCCGACGCCATCGCATCCTATGAAGCCGCGCTGCGCCTCAAGCCCGACAGCGCAAGTGCGGTGCTGAACTTCGGCGTGGCGCTGGGCGGCGGCGGCGAGATCGCCCGTGCATTGGAGCAACTCTCCCGAGCAGTGGTGCTCGATCCGCAGAACGGCGAGGCGCACGCGCAACTGGCAGCAGTGCTGGCGAAGCTGGGAAAAGCCGACGAGGCAAAGTTGCACGCGGCGGAGGCGGAGAGGTTGAAGAAGATCGCTGCGCCGCGTTGAAGCCCATCGCCGATCTAGACTCGCAGTTCACTCGCCCAGCAGGTGCACGACGAGTTCGCGGCGATGGGCGGCGGTGCGGTGTTCCCAGACGTAAATGCCCTGCCAGGTGCCGAGCACGAGCGCGCCACGGGCGATGGGGATGCTGAGATTGACCGTGGTCAGTGCGGTGCGGATGGGGGCGGGCATGTCGTCGTCGCCTTCGCAGGTGTGCTGGAAGAGCGGGTCGCCATCCGGCGCGAGGCGGGCGAAGAAGCGTTCGAAGTCGCGGCGCACCTCGGGGTCGGCGTTCTCCTGAATCAGCAGCGAGGCGGAGGTGTGCCGGAGGTGCAGCGTGGCGAGGCCGGTTTGCAGTCCGGCCTGCCGGACGAGCGCGGCCACTTCATGCGTGACCTCGGTGAAGCCGCGACCACGTGTGGGGATGGTGAGTTCGTGGACTGACTGGCGGAGCATGGCGAAGGAGCGGCGACTGGAAGTCGCCGGCACGTCAGTTCCGCGCGAGGAGTTTCTCCAGTTCGTCGCTCTTGGGATGACCGACGGAGACGGCTTTCTGGTAATGCCAGCGGGCCAACTCGCGGGTGGGCGGCTGCTGCGTGGCGTAATAGACGGCGAGGTTGTAGTGCGCGACCGCGTAGCCGGGGGCGAGCTGGATGGCCTTGCGGAATGCGGCCTCGGCGGGTTCGCGCTGGCCCTTCATGCTCAGGACGAGGCCGAGGTAGTTCTGCGTCTGTGCGTTGTCCGGGTCGAGCTTGGCGGCGCGGCTCAACGCGTCGAAGGCGTCGTCGGTCTTCTGCTGGCGGAACTTGAGCAAGCCAAGCAGGGCGAGGGCGAAGGCGTCGTCGGAGTCGAGAGCGACCGCGCGTTTGAGGTGGGATTCGGCTTCGGTGAGCTTGTTTAGCTCCATCTGCGCAGCTCCGAGGTTGGCGAGGGTGTAAACATTGCTCGGATCGAGGGTGAGGACTTCGAGGTATTTCTTCTCCGCTTCCTCGAAGCGCTGGGCGGTGTAGGCGCGCTGGGCTTCGAGGGCCACACTCGCGGCACCGGGCGGCAGGTCGGCAGAGGATTTCTTTGCCGACTTGGCGACCGGCGCGGGAGCCGCGACCGGAGCGGAGGAGCCTTTCAACAAGGCCAGCTCCTCCGCGGAGTAGGGTGTCTTTCGGGCCTCCAGCGCCGCCACCCG
>JBJTAU010000442.1:0-8604 GCA_046090965.1 Limisphaerales bacterium
CCCTCGCCCCCATCGGGGGAGAGGGCCGGGGTGAGGGGGCAAGCCGTGCGAAGAACCATCGCCGCTCGCACAAAAGGAAGACTTGGTGTGCCAACGGTTGTTCCCCGCTGCGCCGCCGCGCCCTCGCCTGCCTCCTCACCCTGCCCTCTCCCCCGATGGGGGCGAGGGTGTTCGCATGGGGATGCCAAACCGCTTGGGTTGCGGGCTGGTTGGCTGACATCGCGCAGATCGGATAACTGCGGCCCAGTTCGGTGGTTGGCATCGCGCGCCAGTGGTAGCATGGCACCCGCACCGACGCGAACCGAACCGCTTCGCCGCGCTTGGCTTGGTGGCGCAGTTCCGCGATGGTTCGCGGCGTCACGATCATGAACTCACGTTGCTTCGCTCTCGCGTTACTGCTCGCCGCGTTGTCCACGCTCACACCCGTGCGTGCCGCTGATGCAGCCAAGCCGAATTTCATTCTCATCAACATTGACGACATGGGTTACGCGGACATCGAGCCCTTCGGCTCGAAGCTCAACCGCACGCCGCACCTCAACCGCCTGGCGGCCGAGGGGATGAAGCTCACGAGTTTCTATGCCGCGCCGGTGTGCTCGCCGTCGCGCGCCTCGCTGATGACCGGCTGCTATCCGAAGCGCGCGCTGCCCATTCCGCACGTGCTCTTCCCGGCGGGCGCGGTCGGCTTGCACCCGAACGAGCGCACCGTGGCCGAGGTGCTGAAGGACGCTGGCTACGCGACTGGTTGCATAGGCAAATGGCACCTCGGCGATCAACCAGAGTTTCTGCCCACGCGCCAAGGCTTCGATTACTACCTTGGCCTGCCTTACTCGAACGACATGGGCCCTGGTGAGGACGGCTCGAAGAGTGACCTCGGCGCGAAGTTGCCCGAGCCGAAAGGCGGCGTCGCGGGTGCGGGAGCTGAGACGGGTTTGACGGGTGCGAGCCAGCCGCCGCTGCCCTTGCTGGAGAACGAGAAGGTCATCACGCGCGTGCGGCAGGATGAGCAGCAGGGCATCGTTGAGCGTTACACGACGGCGGCGGTGAAGTTCCTTCGCGACCACCGCGACCGCCGCTTCTTCCTCTATTTGCCGCACAACGCGGTGCATTTTCCGCTCTATCCGGGCAAGGCGTTCGTCGGCAAATCAGGCAACGGCCTCTACGGCGACTGGGTCGAGGAAGTGGACTGGAGCGTCGGCCAGGTGATGGCCGCGCTGCGCGAACTGAAGCTCGACCGCAATACGCTGGTGCTCTTCACCACGGACAACGGCGGCACGCCGCGCGCGGTCAACGCGCCGTTGCGCGGCTTCAAGGCTAGCACTTGGGAAGGCGGCATGCGTGTGCCGACGATCGTCTGGTGGCCCGGTCAGATTCCCGCCGGGACGAGCAGCGGGGCCATCGCCGGAATGATGGATGTGCTGCCCACGTTCGCGAAGCTCGCGGGCGGCGCGGTGCCGAGCGATCGAAAGATTGACGGCGTGGACTTGTGGCCGGTGCTCTCCGGCAAGGCGCAGGAGTCCAGCCGCGAAACCTTCTACTACTTCCGTGGCGCGGTGCTCGAAGCCGTCCGCTCCGGTCCGTGGAAACTGCACTTGATCGCCCGCGGCGGCCCGACCGGTCCAAAGGCAAAGCAAGCCAAGGAAGCCGGTGAGCAGCCGCCCATCCTGCACAACCTCGACACTGACATCGGCGAATCGAAAAACGTCGCCGCCACTAACCCCGAAGTGGTGAAGCGCCTGCAAGCGCTCGCCGCGCAGATGGACGCGGATCTGGGCACGGAAAAGTTCGGCCCCGGCTGCCGTCCGCTAGGCCGGGTGGAGAAGCCGCAGCCGCTGATTGGCCGCGACGGGAAGATTCGCGTGGGCTTCGAGCCGAAGCCGTAGCCTGGGAACCGAAAACCCGCCCCGCGTCGAAACGCGGAGCGGGTTAAACTTTTAGCTTTGGGCGGAATTAACTCCCGCCAAAGTCACGGTCGGCTTACTTGTCCTTCTTCTTGCCGCCACCGAGGGGAAGACCGGCGTCCTTCGCCTTCTTCTTGTCGTCTTCGCTCATCTTGGCGATCTCATCGGCGTCGAGCTTGTTGTTCTTGTTGGTGTCATACTTCTCCACGAGCTCCTTCATGAGCTTCTGCTGCTCTTCGGTGAGGGGCTTCTTCTCTTTCTTCTCAGCGGCCGAAACCGTGAGGGCGGTAGCAGTGACAAGGCCGAGGGCCAGAACCAGGAACTTCTTCATAATGTTGTAGTTGCGTTGTTTTTCTAACCATGCCGGTCATCCCGGCAAAGGGGCAGACGAGGGGGGGATGGGGAAGGTTACACGCCCCAGAGGCAGGCGAGTTCAACCCACGAATCGCCGGGCGATGACGGTGGCATTGTGACCGCCGAATCCGAAAGAGGTGTTCGCAATGGCCTCGATCTTCATCTCGCGCGCGGTGTGCGGGACGTAGTCGAGGTCGCACTGCGGGTCGGGATTTTCAAGGTTCAGCGTGGGCGGGGCGATCTGGGTCTGGAGCGCTTTCGCGCAGAGGGCCATTTCCGCTGCGCCGGCCGCGCCGAGGAGATGACCGGTCGCACCCTTCGTGGAGCTGACCGCGAGCTTCTTGGCGTGGTCGCCAAAGACGCTCTTGATCGCCTGCGTTTCGCAGACGTCGCCCTGCGGCGTGCTGGTGCCGTGGGCGTTGATGTAGGAAATGTCCTCGGGCCGGAGGCCGGCGCTGCGAAGGGCCATCTTCATGCAGCGGGCCGCGCCTTCACCTTCAGGGGCGGGCGCGGTGAGGTGGTTGGCGTCGGCAGTGTTGCCGTAGCCGACGAGCTCGCAGTAGATGCGCGCGCCGCGGGCCTTGGCGTGTTCGAGTTCTTCCAGAACCAGGACGGCCGCGCCTTCGCCCATGACGAAGCCGTCGCGGTCCTTGTCGAACGGGCGGGAAGCGCGCTTGGGTTCGGCATTGCGGGTGGAAAGCGCCTTCATCGCGGCGAAGCCGCCGATGCCCAGCTCGCAGACCGCCGCCTCGGTGCCGCCAGCGAAGATCGCGTTCGCGTCCCCCATCTTGATGGTGCGCCAAGCCTCGCCGAGCGCGTGGGTGCTGGTGGCGCAGGCGGAGCAGGTGGCGACGTTCGGGCCGCGCAGTTTGTAATACATGCTGAACACGCCTGAGGCCATGTTCAGGATCATCATGGGGATGAGGAAGGGCGAGATCCGGCCCGGCCCCTTGTTCATCAGCACGGTGTGCTGGTCCTGATGCGTCTGGATGCCACCGATGCCCGAGCCGATGAACGCGCCGATTTGGTCGCGGTCGAGCTTGTCCAAGTCCATGCCTGAGTCCTGCAACGCGCGCCAGCCGGCATAGATGCCGAGTTGGGCGAAGCGATCAGTGCGACGGACTTCCTTGGGCGAGGGAAACGCGGGGACGGGGTCCAAGCCGTTCACCTCGGCGGCGATCTGGCAGTCGTAGGCCGCCGGGTCGAAGGACGTGATGCGATCAATGCCGCATTGGCCGGCGATGATGTTCTTCCAAAAGGTGTCAATGTCGTGCCCCAGCGCGGTGACCGTGCCGATGCCCGTGATGACGACCCTGCGTTCCGAACCGTGGCTTGCCATAAACGAAAAGGGGCAGCGCGCTGATGTCAGCCCGGCTGCCCCGGAAAAAGCGGTTCCGCCTACTTCTTGGCGTTGTCCTCGATGTAGCGGATGACGTCGCCGACGCTGACGAGCTTCTCAGCCTCCTCGTCGGGGACTTCGATGCCGAACTCCTCCTCAAGGGCCATGATCAGCTCGACGGTATCGAGCGAGTCGGCGCCGAGGTCTTCGATGAACTTCGCCTCGGGGAGGACCTGGTCGGCGTTGACACCGAGCTGCTCTACCACGATGTCCTTGACCTTCTGATCAATCGGTTTGTCTGCCATGTTGTGTTCGTTTGATTTTGATTGTCTGTAGGCGACGTGCCCGAGGGCGTCAAGCGCCAGTTTCCGGCGCTCATCGCGCGGGGTCGAGGCTGGCGGTTTCGCACCATCGCACCGGCATTTTCGCGACGCGCGGACTGTCTAACGGCTCGCACGTGGGGCGTCGAGAGGAATTATTGCGCTGAGAAACGCGCCGAGGGCGGGCGCCCCGTCCGTGCTGGTCATCGACGACGACCCGCATTCGCGTGACCTCATGGTGCGCTTCCTGCAGAAGGAAGGTTTCTCAGTGCAGACCGCCGCCGATGGCCGACAGGGCTTGCAGATGGCCCGGCAGTTGCGCCCCTCGCTGATCACGCTCGACGTGATGATGCCCGAGGTGGACGGCTGGTCCGTGCTCGCCGCGCTCAAGGACGATCCCGAGCTGGCGAACATCCCGGTGGTGATGATCACCATGACCGAGGAGCACGACAAAGGCTTCGCGCTGGGCGCGTCCGAGTTCCTCACCAAGCCGGTGGATTACCCGCGCCTCTCCAGCCTGTTGCGCGAATACTGCCCCACGCCCGGCGACCGCCCCATCCTGGTCGTGGAGGACGACGAGATCACCCGGCACATGCTGCGGCGCAACTTGGAGAAGGAAGGTTATCCCGTGCTTGTCGCGCCCGATGCCGCGCCGCTTTGGAAATGATCCGTATGCGGCAGCCCTCGATCATCCTGCTCGACCTGATGATGCCGGAGATGGATGGCTTCGCCTTTGCGCAAGCCGTGCGCGAGCGCAAGGATATGAGCGACGTGCCCATCATCATCCTCACCGCCACGGACCTCACCGAGGAAGACAAGCAGCGCCTCACCGGACGCGTCGCCGGCATCTTGCAAAAGCAGACGCTCTCGCCCGAGAGCTTGCAGAGCGAACTCCGCGCCGCGCTCGCCAAGCACCTGCCGGCCAAACCGCAAAGCTGAATCGCCTGCGGCTGGCCTTGCGCGAAACTGCGCCACGAGGGTATCCCTCCCCCATGACCCTCGGCGTCCCCAAGGAACTCAAAGCCCAGGAAAACCGCGTCGCGCTGCTGCCTTCGGCGGCGTATCAGCTCGTCCGTCACGGCCACCAAGTCGTCGTCGAGCGCGGCGCGGGTGCCGGCTCCGGCTATCCAGACGCTGACTACGAGCAAGCTGGCGCAACGCTCGTGAGCGAACACGCCGAGGTCTTCGCCCGCGCCGATTTGATCGTGAAGGTGAAGGAGCCGCTGCCCAGCGAATACGCGTTGCTCCGTGCGGGCCAAGTGCTGTTCACCTATCTGCACCTCGCCGCGAACCGCGAGCTGACCGAGGCATTGCTCAAGTCCGGCGCGACGTGCATCGCCTACGAGACCATCGAGGTGAACCGCCGTCTGCCGTTGCTCGAACCGATGAGCGAAATCGCCGGCCGGATGAGCGTCTTGGTGGGCGGCTACTTCCTCGCCAAGCACTGCGGCGGCACCGGCACGTTGCTCGGTGGTGTGCCCGGCGTGTTGCCCGGCAAGGTCGTCGTGATCGGCGGCGGTGCGGCGGGCGTGAACGCCGCGCGCATGGCCACCGGCCTCGGCGCGGATGTGACGATCCTCGAAGTGGACCTGGAGCGGATGCGCTTCCTCGACATCACGCTCCACACCGCGCACACGCTCTACTCGAACGAAGCGCACTTGATGGAGCTGTTGCCCAGCGTGGACCTGCTCATCGGCGCAGTGCTCGTTCCGGGCGCGAAGGCCCCGAAGTTGATCCGCCGCGAAATGCTCCGCCGCATGCGGCCCGGCAGCGTGCTCGTGGACATCGCCATTGACCAAGGCGGCTGCGCGGAAACGTCCCGGCCCACGACGCACCACGATCCCGTCTTCACCGAGGAAGGCGTGCTGCACTACTGCGTCGCGAACATGCCCGCCGCCTACGCGCGCACCGCCACGCAGGCGCTCACGAACGTCACCAGCCGTTACGTCGAGCAGCTCGCCGACCTCGGCCTCCCGGACGCCTGCCAGCGCCAGCCCGCGCTCCTCGGCGGCATCAACATCCACGCCGGGAAACTCACCTGCCGCGCCGTCGCCGAGGCGCACGACCTGCCCAGTTCACCGGTGGCGATTTAGGAAATGGTTTCAGGTGAAAAGTTTCAGGCTTCAGGCACAGCGCTGTGGCGCGCTCGCTGAAAGCTGAAACCTTCCCCCTGAAACCTTCGCTCAACTTCTCCTTTCCACCGTGCGGCGACGGCGTATGTTCCGCTCACTGCCGCAAGCCGTTCGTAACCGCCGGCGGCCACGCACGTCACCTCAACGAAAATACGCTTATGATAATGGCCGACATCCTCAAAATCTTCCTCCTCATCCTCGGCGGCATGTTCGTCTTCATCGCCTTCTGGGTCGCCTCGGAAGCGCTCTTTCCCGCGCTGGTGGAGCGGACGCGCCACCAATACCAGCGGCCGTGGAAGCTGACCTTCGCCGGCTTGGCGATGGCTGCACCGTTCGTCGGCGCGGCCATGGCACTCTTCCAAAAGGGCAACAACCCGCTGCTGAACATCGTCGGCTTCGTGCTGTTGAGCGTGGTGCTCTTCGGCGGTCTGGCTGGCTCGGCCGGGCTGGCCAAACGCATCGGGATTGGCCTGCCCGCGCCCGGTGATGACGCCCAGCCCTGGCGGCGCGTGCTGCGCGGCGGCGTGGTGCTCGTGCTCACGTTCCTGCTGCCGTTCATCGGCTGGATCGGTCTGACGATCTGGACGCTGGTGACTGGTTTTGCGGCGACGGTTTTCGCCGTCCGTGAAGCGCGCGCCGTGACTCCGCCCGCACCGCCGCAGCCAACGATCGAACCGCCAAGCCTGCCCGCCGCCGCATGAAACTTAACCGCCGCCACTTCCTCCAAGCCGGCTCCGCCGCGTCGCTCGGCGCGCTCGCGGTGGGCTGCGACAAATACGAAATCCCCTCCGCCCTGCGCATCGGGCCACGCACGGTCGCGGCCCCGGACGGCCCGTTCACCGCGCCGGCGGGCAAGGACATTGACCTCGTCTCGCACGCGTTGAACCGCCTCACGTTCGGCGCACGGCCGTGGGATTACCAGCATGCCCGCAAGCTCGGCGAAACCGAGGAAGCCGCCTTCGCCGCGTTCCTCGACCAGCAGCTCGCGCCGGAAAAAATCGACGACCCCGGCGGCGAGAACGCCGTTCGCCGCTTCGAGGTGCTCACCGAGCCGCTCGGCGAACTCTTCGAGTATCAGGAGAAGCACATCCTCGACGCGCTCGTGCGCAGCACCGTGCTGCGCGCGGTCTTCAGCGAGCGCCAGTTCTACGAGGTGATGGTCAATTTCTGGAGCGACCACTTCAACATCGACCCCTCGAAGGGCGACGCGAAGTGGCTCAAGCTCGCCGACGACCGTGACGTCATCCGCGCGCACGCGCTGGGCAAATTCCCCGACATGCTCCGTGCCTCCGCGCTCAGCCCCGCGATGCTCTGGTATCTCGACGGCCGCGTGAACAAGAAGTCCAACGACGCCGATAAGCCGAACGAAAATTACGCGCGCGAGCTGATGGAGCTGCACACGCTCGGCGTCCACGGCGGCTACACGCAGAAGGACGTGATGGAAGTCGCGCGCTGTCTCACCGGCTGGACCGTGCAGGAAACGCACCGCAGCAAACTCAATCTCGGCAGCGTCGAGTTCAAACCCTTCCAGCACGATCGCGGCGAGAAGGTCGTCCTCGTCCACGTCATCCCGCGGATTCCGAAGCTGGCCAAGCCGGAGGAAATCGAGCGCCTGGGCCGCGCGGAGCTGGACACTGTGCTCGGCCTCATCGGCCTTCATCCCTCCACCGCGAAGTTCATCGCCACGAAATTGTGCCAGCGCTTCATCGCGGACGAACCGCCCGCCGACACGGTCAGCGCCGTGGCCGAGAAATTCATCGCGTCGCGCGGCGACATCCCGGCCACGCTGCGCGCGCTCTTCGCCAGCGACGCCTTCCGCACCACGCGCGGCAACAAGCTCAAGCGCCCGTTCCACTACATCGTCTCCGCGCTGCGCGCCACGCACGCCACCACCGACGCGGGCCGCGTGATCGAGGACTACCTGCTGCGCATGGGCCACGCGCCGTTCCACTACCCGACGCCCGACGGCTATCCCGAGAAGGCCGCGCCGTGGCTGGGCACGCTGCTCTGGCGCTGGAACTTCGCCGTGGGCCTGGCGGGCAACACGCTCGACAACGAAACGAAGTTCGACACCGAGAAACTCAAGGCCAGCTTCGCGACCGAGGAAAACCTGATGGCGCACCTGCTCGGCCGCGCGCCGACCGCCGACGAAGTGGCCGCGAGCAAGGAATCCGGCGCCCCCATCGCGCTGCTGCTGGCCTCACCGAGTTTTCAAAAGTGCTGAACCGAAATGAAGGAAACCGAATTGAATCAGGAAAGCAGGAAGGCAGGAAGAATTGGCCGCCTCGAACGCACGCATCTCCTGCCTTCCTGCTCTCCTTATAAAACTCCTTGCTCATGAGCACGCAAACTTTCGTTTCCGGCAATGGCGACCAGCTCAAGACGCTCGTAGTCGTCTTCCTGCGCGGCGGCGCAGATGGCTTGAACATGGTCGCGCCCACGCACGACGACGGCTATTACCGCGCCCGCCCGCGCATCGCCATCGCGGCCAGCGACGCCACGCGGCTCGACGGCCAGTTCGGCCTTAACCCGATTCTCAAAGACCTCGCGGAGCCGTATCG
>JBJTAU010000443.1:0-6511 GCA_046090965.1 Limisphaerales bacterium
ACTCCCGCACGGCACGCGCTTCCTCGCCACCATCGAGCCGATGCACGGCACCACCTGCGCCGTCCTCACCCAGCCCGCGAACAACAAGCGCCTCTGGCCGCGCCAGGTGCTCGATGACACGCTCAAGGACGGCCACGCCGTGGTGGTGAACGACTTCCTCGGCGTGGGTAGCGATCAGATTGCCATCGGCTGGCGGGGCATGACGCCGAAAGGCGTGCCCGGCGTGCGCCTTCTCACCCCGTTGGACAAAGACGGGAAGCAATGGCGCAAGACCGACCTCTCCGGCCCCGAGGTGGCCATCGAAGACATGAAGGCCGCCGACCTCAACGGTGACGGCAAGCCCGATCTCGTCCTCGCCGGCCGGGCGACGAAGAACCTGCGCATTCTTTGGAACGAGACGGGGAAGTAACCCCGACTCCTCGACATCCTAAAATCGTTGGTTCGCCGGTCATGCCGCCTGCGAACCGACCGCTTGGCGGAGTTCCTTCATCCCGGCCGCTGCCAGCCGCCAGCGCAGTCCATACACGATGTCGCGCACGAGGCTGGGGCCTTCATAGACGAGGCCGGAGTAAACCTGCACCAGTGAAGCTCCGGCGGTGATTTTCTCCCACGCATCCGCAGCGGAGGAAATGCCGCCGACGCCGATGAGGGGCACGGTGCCCTTGGTCTGGCGGTAGAGATGGCGGATGACTTCCGTGCTGCGAGCACGGAGCGGGCGTCCGCTCAGGCCACCGGTCTCGGCGTAAATCTGCTTGAGTCGTGCATCGCTGGTCTGAGGCCGAGCGAGGGTGGTGTTCGTGGCAACGATGCCGGCAAGCTGGCGCGGGCCGACGAGTTCGAGAATCTCGTCGAGCGCCTCGAAGGTGAGGTCGGGCGCGACCTTCACGAGGATGGGCTTGGGCCGCGGCGCGCGGGCAGACTTCGCCTGCTTCACGTTCACCTGTTGGAGCGCGGCGAGAATTTCGTCGAGCGCGGCCTGGTCTTGGAGCTGGCGCAGGTTCGGCGTGTTGGGCGAGCTGACGTTGACGACGAAGAAGTCCGCCGAGGGCCAGAGCACGCGGAGGGAATTGGCGTAGTCTTCGGCCGCCTCGGCGAGCGGGGTGACTTTGGATTTGCCGAGGTTGATGCCCACGGGGCGATCGGGCCAGCGGTCCATGCCGCGCCAGCCGGCGAGGCGCTCGGCCAGCGCGCGTGCGCCGCCGTTGTTGAAGCCCATGCGGTTGACGAGAGCCTCGTCCGCGACGGCGCGGAACATGCGGGGCAGCGGGTTGCCGGTTTGGGCGTGCCACGTCACACCGCCGACTTCGCTGAAGCCGAAGCCGAGCGAGCGCCACACGGGGACGGCAGCGGCCTGTTTGTCCATGCCGGCGGCGAGGCCCACGGGATTCGGGAAGTGCAGGCCGAACAACTCGACCGGCAGGTCCGGCGCGCCGTAGAGCGCGTCCAGCGCGGCGCACGCCCAGGGACGACGCGCGGCGGCGGCGAGCGTGGCGAGCGTGCGGTTGTGAACGGCCTCGGAGTCGTGCGCGAAGAGCGCCGGCCGGATGAGCGAACGGTAGAACCAACTCATGCGCGGTCAGGCTAGCGAAGCAAAGCCTGGGCGGAAAAGAAAAAGGGCCGGCGTTACCGCCGGCCCATGAAGGGAGTGCTCCAGTGGTCAGGCCGAGATGGCCGGGACGACGAAGGGCTTGCGGTAGTCGCGCGTGAGGAGTTTGTCCGCCGCGGCGTTGTCGATGAACTTCTCGGCCTTGCCGTTCATCTTGAGCACGGGGCCGAGGGTGAGCTTGTCGGTGTCGATGTTGACCTCGTTGGCCTTGAGGTGCTCGAACATACGCTCGACGGTCGCGGTGGCCTCGCGGTCGCCCTTGATCTGTTCGCGGATCGCGCCGGGGGCGGCCACTTGGCCGAGGCGGTGCGAGATGTTGCCGGTGTGGCAGAGTGCGCTGGAGAGGTGGCCTTCGAGAATGTCGGCGTAGAGATCCTCGTGCTTCCGGCTGCGGACGGCTTCGATGAAGTTCTTGAAGTGGCCGTTCTCGCCGCCCTTCTCCTCCTTCCACGTTTTCATCTTCTTGCCGTCTTTGTCGTAGGCATCAGAGCCGGTGTAGCTGGGCACGGTGATGTGGCCGCCTTCGCAATGCACGATCACGCCGATCTTGGCGCCCATGAAGCTGTCCATGTCTTTGGCTCCCTTCCCTGACGGGAGACCGCGCACCTCGAAGATGAGCGGTGCCTTGGCGTAGTCGTGATAGATGACCTGGGTGTTGGGGGTCTCGCCGTCGTCCTTGTAGCCGAGGCGACCGCCAACGCTCCAGACGCGCGGGCTGAGTTCCATCTCGCCGGTGAACCAACGGCCGATGTCCATCTGGTGAATGCCCTGGTTGCCGAGGTCGCCGTTGCCGTAGTTCCAAATCCAGTGCCAGTCGTAGTGGAGCTTGCTGCGGCGCAACTCATCCTTCGGCGCGGGTCCGCACCAGATGTCGAAGTCAATGCCAGCCGGGATGGGCTTGGCACCGTCGGTCAGGCCGATGCTGCCGCGCGGCTTATAGCACAGGCCGCGAACGGCGATGATTTTGCCAAGCTGGCCGGACTGGACAAACTTCACCGCCTCGCCGATGCCCGTGCGCGAAGCTCGGCTCTGCGTGCCGGTCTGGCAGATTTTTTTGTATTTGCGGGCGGCGTTCACGCACTGACGGCCTTCCCAGACGTTGTGGGAAACGGGCTTCTCCACATACACATCCTTGCCGGCCTGCATGGCCCAGATGGCGGCGAGGGAATGCCAGTGGTTCGGCGTGGCGATGGAGACGATGTCAATGTCCTTGTTCTCCAGCACCTTTCGGATGTCCGTGTAAGGCGTGACCTTGACGCCCTTCTTGTCCTGCGCGTCCACGCCCTTGCGGAGGACGGTCTCGTCCACGTCGCACAGCGCGGTGAGGCGGACGCCGGAGTCCTTGAGGCCGCTCAATGCGCCGATGTGAGATTGACCCCGGCCGTTGAAGCCGACGACGACGGAGTTGAGGGTGTCGCCGGGACTTTTCTGCGCCCAGGACGTCGGTGCGATGTAGAAGACACCGCCCGCAGCAGCGGCGGTCTTGAGAAATCCACGACGGTTGAAGTATTTCATGTGCTGAATGAGTGGGGGTCAGTTGGTTGTTGTCGGCGGTCAAATGGACGCGTCCCTGAAGCATGGACTTCAAGCCCGGCAAGGCTGGCTGGCGGATTCAGGGACACGCTGCGGGCGGAATCTTCGAAGCACGGCGCGCGTTGGCAACCACTTTCATTGCCCCGCTGGGTGGAAGCGCTCGGCACAAGATTCCCCTTGAGCCAGCCGGTGGCTCCCGCAGCATTGGCCCATGCTTGACCTGACCCGCGCTCCGCAATCCGACCCGCTCCGCCTCTACCGCTACCGTGATGGGCTTTATGCGGTGGATTTGCTCATCGCCGCCATCGTCCATCTGGACTTCTTCACCTGGCTCGCCGCCTCCCCCGCCGACCACGCGACGATCTGCCGCGAATTGCAACTCGCAGGGCGCCCCGCGGACGTGATGCTCACCCTGTTCACCGCGAACGGTTTTGTGCGGCCGGAAGGCGGGCGATTCCACGTAACGGAAGTGGCGCGGGAGCATCTGGTGAAAAGTTCGCCCTGGTTCCTTGGGCCATACTTCGGTTCGCTCAAAGACCGGCCCGTTGCCTTGGACATGCTTCAAGTGCTGCGCACCGACAAGCCCGCCAACTGGGGCAGCTCGAAGTCCGAGAAGGAATGGACGAAGGCGATGGAGGACGAGGACTTCGCACGCCGCTTCACGGCCGCGATGGATTGCCGGGGGATTTTCCTCGGCCACGCGGTTGCGCAGACACTCGCGCCCGGCGGGCGCACGCGCCTGCTCGACATGGCCGGCGGGTCAGGCATTTACGCCTGCGCCATCGCCGCGAACCATCCCGAGGTGCGGGCGACCGTGTTTGAAAAGCCACCGGTGCACCTGGTGGCGGCGAAACACATCGCCGAGCGCGGCCACGCGGAAAGGGTTTCCGTGCTGGCGGGGGACATGTTTCGCGACCCGTTGCCGACGGGCTTCGACATGCATCTGTTCTCGAACGTCCTCCACGACTGGGACACGCCCGTGGTGAAGCAACTCCTCTCCAAGTCCTACGCCGCGCTGCCGCCGGGCGGCCTGCTCATTATCCACGACATGCACCTCCACGCGGACAAGTCCGGCCCGCTGCCCGTGGCGGAATACTCCGTCATCCTGATGCACTCCACGGAAGGGAAATGCTATTCGCTCGGCGAGTTGGATGAACTTTTTCGCGAGATCGGCTTCCGCGACTGGCAGCATCGGCCCACAGCCGCCGACCGGAGCATCGTCACCGCCATCAAGCCGCGCTGACGAAAACGCAGTTGCACGGCGGGACGGGATTATTGACTATCGCCGCCCGGTTGGAGAGGTGGCTGAGTGGTTTAAGGCACACGCCTGGAAATTGAAGAACGCGTTTTTCCCTTATTTTCTCTCAAACGGACTTCCGTGGAATCCTGTGGATAACATTTTCCCCAGCAATTAGTTACAACCGAATTCGACAGGACTCATTCTCCCTCAATCTGGTCCATTTTTTGGCAACCAGTATCAGATTGCAGTATCAGATTTTGAAAAGTCGAAACGGAGTCAAAATCCTTGCTGCATGGGCCTCTCAACGTCAGCGAAAACGTCCTCGGGAAACATCAGCGCCAGGAGCATCTTCACCTCAGAGCAAAAAATCAGCGGCCAACCATTTCGTTCACCCCGGCAGAATCATCATCACGTTCGTCCCCCGCACTGCTTCTCGGAACTCCATCCTGATCCGCCAGTGTTCCTGTTCTGGCAGCAGTTTTGGATTTCTCAACGTCTCCACATCTGGGTCATCCACCACGAGAAATTCAAGCTGGCTGTCCTCGATAAACTTCCGAGTCGCCTTCGCAATCTTCTTCTTGGGCACGTCTTGATCACTGAAAATCAACTTCGAGCAGGCGATTCTTCCCGCTGCGCTCGTCAGGCGTGGGAAGTCCTTCTCCTCGATGTCGCCGCGAAGCACCTTGCCCGCCTTCACTCCGGCCACCAGCAACCACATCCGCATCAGGGCATGGAGCGCACATTCCCCCACCGCCAGATACCCGACGTTCGCGCTTGTCTTCCTCGCCAAACTGAATGCCGCTCTCGCTGCCAGGTCACGGTTGGCGTTCGGCTTCAACCAGCTTGGAGCCGGAGCCTGGTCACGGTCCGCAGGCAGAAATCGAAACCGATCCGTTCGAGGGTATTTGCTGCGGTTGCTGTGGAACTCTTCAACCAAGCTGATTGCCTGGTGGATCAATGGTCGTAGCGGTTGTGGAGACGTGCCCATCTTCGTCGAGGGTGTTCCCGCCCAAGGAATTGGCAAGCGGATAGTCGCTCAGAGAATCTCTACGTGCCTGAGCGCGGCAACTCGCTTTCTTTCACCGCGCGGCCGTAGTGCCGCAACTTGTTGTCGGCGAACTCCAGCACTTGCGGTTCGTAGCCAAGGTCCAAATTGAGCATCGACTTCCCGGCCTCGTAGTCAGCTGCAACCGTGGCTGGGATTTGCACTTTCGTCCACTTTGCTCCCGCATCCACTTCCATCGGCTCCAACGCATTTGCACGTCGAGGAAAATGAGGTCAAACGCTCCGGGTTGACGCCGCAAATGGGCGGCACCGGCCTCAGCGGCCTTGCGCCGATGAACACCCCGACTTTGAGTCCGCGGGTTTTTGCGGCTGTCGTCCGCGTCAATTTTCGGGTTGATGGTGGCCTGCACACCGCCCGGGCCACGGGCGCTGCTCAACGGCGAGCGGCTGATCAAGGAAGGCAAGTTCGAGGCAGCGGTCAGCGCGTTGACAGAGGCGACGGTTCACCTGCCGCGCAACGCGCAGGCTTGGAATCATCTCGGGCTGGCGAGTCATCGTGCCGGGAAGGCCAACGAGGCGCTGCGGGCATACCGCAAGGCGTTGGAAGTGGACGTGAACCTTGCGCCCGCGCGTTTCAACCTTGGTTGTCTGCTGCTGGAATTGAAGCAACCGGCGGCGGCTGTCGGGGAAATGGCCTCCTACACGCTGCTGCAACCGAAAGCTGTGGATGGTTGGCTCAAGCGTGGTCAGGCCGAGTTCATCGCTGGCCAGTATGATTCGGCCGACCGCAGCTATCGCGCCGCCCTCGCGTTGGATCCCAAGCAACCGGACGTATGGAATACGCTCGGCATCGTGCAGCTCTACCGCAAGCCGGCGCGCCTGCAAGAGGCTTTCCTCGCGCTGAACAATGGGCTCCAACAGCAGCCGAACCACGCGCCTGCGCTCTTCAATGCGGCGCTGCTTTCGCACTTCTATTTGCCGCGCCGACCCGTGGATCAGCACCCCTTCGCGCTGGAGAAATACCGAACGTTCCTCGCGCTCAATCCGCAGGTGGACAACCTCGATACCGTGCGCCAAGTCGTCGCGCAGTTGGAGACGGATCTCTCGCCCCGGCCCAAGCCCGCCCC
>JBJTAU010000444.1:0-4520 GCA_046090965.1 Limisphaerales bacterium
CTTAAACCCAGTTCGGGATAAGTCACCCCGTTTGGAGTGGAACCAATGTAGGTGCTTACCCGGGTGGTGTTGGTCTGGAATGCGAGGACATTAAGGTCGCACATCACCTGCATGTATTCGCTGCGTTTGTCGCCTTCGGGACTTTTGATCTCGATGGGCGGGGACTCCGCCGCGTTGCGCTTCGAGGACCTGACGCCGGCCTTCGCGAGGGCCGCCTCCTTCTGGCGATGCTCGATGGCCGCGATGCGCCGCTCCAGGGAGCGCACGCTGTCGAGATACTCGTCGAGTTTCTCCTGGTCGGTCCGGGGCAAACGTCGCCGCAAGTCCCGCGCGCCGCCGAGCACGAGGTCGAGCATCCGACGGTCGAGGGGATTGGCCAGCGTGGGCTCGCCGGGCCGGTCGGTCTTGCCGAAGAGGCGGTTCAAGACGGCGCGGGGATCGATCTCCGCCGGCAGCCCCTGGGTCGGCGAACTGAAACTGCAATGCGTGTAGTAGCCCTCGTGCAGGCCTTCCTGATTCTCCTTGTGCGTCTGCGGCATCGTGGCGAGTTCGAGCGACGGCAGCGACGTGAAGCCGCCGACGTAGTTCGCGGCGATCTGGTCGGCGGAGATGCCGATGTTGATCCGGTTGCGCTGGTTCGCGTCCGGAAGTTTCGCCGTGAGCCAGGTGGAAAGTTCGAGCGCGTGCGGTGCGCCGTTGAAGGGCGCAATCGGCACGCCGGAGATGCCCTTGACCAAGAGACATTGATCGAGCACCGGGCGCAACGCTTCGAGCGCGGGCGGCGGCGAAGTGAGGAAGCTCTCGGGCGACTTGGGCCAGAACTGGTCCATGATCACGCCGTGCGGCATATACATGAAGGCGAGGCGCACGGGCGGCTTGGCGGCCTTGGCTTCCGCCCAGCTCATGCTTTCCAGCAGCGGCAGGGCGAGCGTGGCTCCGAGTCCTTTCAGGCACATGCGGCGCGAGAGGCAGAATTTATTTTGCATTGGTCGTAACTGTGGTTTGGACGCGGCGATTTAGGAAGGGGTAACTCGTGACAATCTCCGTGATCAAGGTCTGCATGCGGTAGCCGTCGCGGGCGAGCGTCTCGGCGAGTTGGTCCGCGACGAGCTGGTCGTAACCCTCCAGCCGGCGGCACAACGCGTAGGCCAGCAGCTTCTCGGCGAGGTTGCGCGCGAGCTCGTCCGAGCGGCCGGCGATGATGGCCTTCAACTCCTTCGGCGTGGCGAAGTGTTTGCCGCCGGGCAATTCCCCCGCCGCATCAATCGCCCCGCCCGAGTCGTCGCGGTCGCGCCAGCGGCCGATGGCGTCGAAGTTTTCCAAGCCAAAGCCAATCGGGTCGAGCAGCTTGTGGCAGTTGGCGCAGGCGGGATTATTGCGGTGCAACTCCGTGCGCTGGCGCAGCGTCAGGTTCGCGACCTTCTGCCGGTCCTGTTTCTCCAAGGTCGGGACGTTCGCGGGCGCGGGCGGGACGTGCTGGCCGAGCACTTGTTCGAGCACCCACGCGCCGCGCTTCACGGCGCTGGTGCGCTCCGGCATCGAGGTCACCGCGAGCACGCCGGGCATGCCGAGGATGCCGCCGCGGTTCGCGTCCGCGAGCTGCACGCGGCGCATTTCCGGGCCGGAGATGCGTTTCTCCAAGCCGTAGAGCGGCGCGAGCGTGCCGTTGAGGAAGGTGTAATCGCCGTTCACGAAATTCACCACGCTGCGGTTCTCGCGCACGATGCTCTCGAAGAACAACCGCGCCTCGTCATACATCGCCGCGCGCAAAGCAGGCGTCATCTGCGGGAACTTCGCCGTGTCGAAGGTCTTCTCCTTCAGGCCGCCCACGCCGAGCCACTGCGCGCCGAAGCCATCGAAGAGCGCCCGCGACCGCTTGTCCGCGAGCAGCCGCTTCACCTGCGCGCGGAGCACGGCGGGCTCGTGCAACTTCCCGCTGTCCGCGAGCGACATCAGCTCCGCATCCGGCAGCGTGGCCCAGAGGAAATACGACAGTCGCGATGCGAGCTGGTAATCATCCAGCGGCACGATGGCCTGGCCCGCCTCCGCCTCCCGCGCCGGCGTGATGAAGAGGAACTGCGGCGAAACCAGCACGGCCTTAAGCATCAGCCGGAGCGCCTCGGGATAGGCCAACCGACTTTCCCGCCCGAGGTCGAAGACTTTCAGCAGCACCTCGATTTCATCGTCCGAAGCCGAACGCCGAAACGCGCTGCGGGCGAAGGACCGCGCCACCTTCCGCGCCGCCTCGCGCGCGTCGCTGCGCGGCGACGGCGACTCGCCCAGCAGCGTCTTCGCCAGCTTCGTCGGCTTGCCCACCGGGCCAAGCGCCTGGTCGAGCGCCGTTTGGGCGACGCCGAGCAGTTGCTCCGTCTGCAACGGCGAGAGCGCGTTCAGATAGCCTTCGCCGGGCACGTCCGCCGGCAACCCGGCCGCGACCGCCGGATCCACGCCCAGCAAGTCGCGCAGCGTGTTGCCATACTCGACCTTCGTCAGCCGCCGGATCACGAACACGCCGGGATCCTTCACGCTGAGAAATTTAATGGTGCCGATCCAATCGGCGAAGTGCTGCCGCGCGGCCTCGGTCGGCTGCTTTTTCGCCTCGCGCGGCGGCATCTCGTGGTCGCGCACCGAAGCGAGCGCGAGCTGCCAGACGCGCCGGTAGTCCGTGGCTTCCGGGCGATTGAGCATGCGCGCGAAATCCACGCCCGCCTTGCGCTTATTGTTCCCGTGACACTCGAAGCAATTCTCCCGCAGGAACGGGACGATCTCATTGAGATACGTTTGCCGGACCTCCTTGCGCCGCGTTTCAGCGTCGGCCTCTTCCGCTGCCACTGCGACTCCCAACCACGTCGCGCCCCACAGGATCAGAGCGAACAAGCAAGGAGCCTTCATGCTGACTTCAATTCGATCGAGTTTCATGACTGCAACCGAGGTTGGAGCCGCACGGTGAGCGAGTCGAAGCCATGCGTGCGCTCGTAGGTGGCCTCGCGCTCGACGTGCGGGGTGGCCGCGAGGATTTCGATGGCGGCGACGCGGTCGCAGAGCGCCTGCAAGAGCGTGCGGACGATGAGCCGCGCGTGCGGCGCGCCGAGGCACAGGTGGGCGCCGAAGCCGAAGGAAAGGTGTGGGTTCGGCTTGCGGTCGAGGCGGATTTCCGTCGGCGCGTCGAAGACGGTTTCATCGAGGTTCGCCGAGGCCCACGCGAGCGAAGCGCGGCCGCCGGGCGGCACCTTCACGCCGTGAACATCCGTCTCCACCGGACACACGCGACCGATGTGCGTGAGGGGCATGAAGACGCGAAAGAATTCCTCGCCCGCGTGGACGATGCGGCGCGGGTCGGCGCGGAGATAATCGAGCGTTTCGGGGTTTCTGCCGAGGTAGGCGAGGACGTTGGCGATGCTGTAGATGATCGTGTCGCGCCCGCCAGCGAAGGTGAGGTTGCCGAAGCCCATCATCTCCTCGCGCGTCAGCTTGCGGCCGCGATAGGTGGCCTTGACCAATGCGGTGAAAAGGCTGTCGTCCGGAGTAAGTTGCGTTGCCCCCTCACCCCGGCCCTCTCCCCCGGTGGGGGCGAGGGAGGGGACCTTCGCCTCCGCGAGGTCGAACTGCTGGTGCAGGTAGCTTTCCAGCACGTTGCCCTTCTTGAACTCGCCGCCGGTCACCTTGAAGACGTGGATGCCCCAGCCGATCCACACGTCCGCCTCGCGCTCCGGCAAGTTGAGCAGATACGTCAGCGCGCGTGACTGGATGGGCAACGCGAACTCGCCGATGACTTCGAGCGAGTCGCGGGCGAGCGCCGTGGTGAGCAGTTCATCAATGAGCGCCTCGACCTGCGCGATGACGTCCGCCTGCTTCGCGCGTTGGAAGAACGGTTCGACCAGCGCGCGATACTCGCCGTGCTCCGGCGGGTTCGTCTCGATGGGCAACTGGCGCATCGTGCGGACAGCTTCCTCGGACGGGATGGGCACGCGGAACGGCGCGTCGGAGCTGAACTTCTGCCAGTCCTTAGCCGCCTCGCGCACGTCGGCGTGGCGGAGAATCATCGGCAGCGTCTCGCCCTGAAACGGGCAGCGCAGCACGCCGTCCTTGGCGCGCGCCTCGCGGAAGGGGTCGTGGACGTGTTCCATGGTCAGGGCGACTCGGGGACGGCCACTTGGATCTTCTTGAGCGCGGCGACGAGGTCCCCGCGCTTCACCTTCGCGGCTTCCACCCATGCGATGACCGCGCTGGGCGTCGTGCTCACGGTGGCGCGCTCCACGCCGCCGAGCTTGGCCACGGCGCTGTAGGCGGCGTAGCGGCAAGCCTTGCAATCGAGCACGCCGATGGGGATTTCGAGCTTCGTGAGCTGCTCGGCGGGCAGCGTCGATCGCTCCAGGAGGCTGAAGGTGCGCGTGGACGCGGTGCCGATCAACTGATCCAGCCGCGCGAGCAGTTTGTCCGCGGGCGGCGGTTGCTTGGCCTTCGTGGGCGGGAAAAGTTTCTCCGGATCGAACCGCAGCGTGACCTCGGCCTTCGCGACG
>JBJTAU010000445.1:0-8015 GCA_046090965.1 Limisphaerales bacterium
GCGTGTTGCAGGCGCAGCTCGGCAGCTTTTATCTGCCGTTGCACAAGCGCGCGAAAATCGCCGGGCAATCCACTGCCTGGGACTTCGTGCCGGACGACCCGAAGCTGCCGCGCGTGCTGCTCATCGGCGACTCCGTCTCGCGCGGTTACACGCAGGCGACGCGCAAGGCGCTCGCGGGCAAAGCCAATGTCCATCGCGCGCCGGTCAATTGCGGCCCGACCGCGAGCGGGCTCAAGAACCTCGAGGTCTGGCTCGGCGACGGCAAATGGGACGTGATCCACTTCAACTTCGGCATCCACGACCGCAACACGCCACTGGCCGATTACACCCAGCGCCTGGAACAACTCATCGGGCGCATGAAGAAAACCAGTGCGAAGCTCGTGTGGGCCAGCACCACGCCAATTCCCGACGACCCAGCCAAGCAACAGACCGCCGCTTCGATTGTGGAGCGCAACGTGGCCGCTGCCGGATTGATGAAGCAGCACGGCATCGCCACTGACGACCTGTTCGCTGCCGTCACTCCGCAGCTTGCGGAAATGCAGAACCCGAACGACGTCCACTTCAACGCGAAGGGCTACGACTTCCTCGGTGCTACGGTGGCTGCGAGCATCGAGTCCTCCCTGAAGCTAAAGCGCCCATGAAAGCAGCCGTTCGTTTTCTGGTTGCCCTTGTGTGCATGCTTCGGAGCGCGGAGGCGGCGGTACTGGTGCTGGCCTCGCCGCGTGATTTTCAGGTCATCCAACGCTCGACGCCAACGAAGGGGATGGTGCGGCTTGCCGGGCAGCTTTCCCAAGACGCACCGGGCGATGCGGTGGTCGAGACTCGCTTCACGGGTGAGAAAGCAGGTGGCGAGTGGCGGCGGTTGGGAGCGAAGCTTTCCGGACGCGTTATTTCCGGGACGCTCGACGCGCCTGCCGGCGGCTGGTGGCGGCTCGAAGTGCGCGTGTCGCACGCGGGCGAGGTGCTCGCGAGCAGTGATGTTGAGCACGTAGGCGTGGGCGAGGTGTTTGTCGTTGCCGGCCAATCAAACTCGGCCAACCACGGCGAGGAAAAGCAGACGCCGCAGTCGGGCCGCGTGGCCACGTTCGATGGCAAGGGCTGGCGGCTCGCGCACGACCCGCAGCCCGGTGCGAGCGGCGGCGGGGGCAGTTTCATCCCGCCGTTCGCGGATGCGGTCGTGGCCAAGTTGAACGTGCCCGTGGGCATCGTCGCCTGCGGCATCGGCGCGACGAGTGTGCGTGAGTGGTTGCCGAAGGGCGCGACGTTCCCGAACCCGCCGACGATTATGAGCCGCGTCGAGCAGCTCGCTGATGGCCAGTGGGCCAGCAAAGGTGCGGCCTTCGAGATGTTCGTCACGCGGATGAAGGCACTTGGTCCGAACGGCTTTCGCGCCGTGCTTTGGCATCAAGGCGAGAGCGATGCGAACCAGAAAGACCCGACGCGCACGCTGCCGGGTAAGCTCTACCGCGCGCATCTGGAGCAGCTCATCCGCGAGTCGCGCCGCGCGATTGGTTGGGACGCGCCGTGGTTCGTCGCGCAAGCCAGCTACCACGTCCCCGGCGACGAAGGCAGCGACGACCTCCGCGCCGCGCAGGCTTCGATGTGGAAGGATGGTATCGCCCACTCAGGCCCGGACAGCGACGCGCTGAAAGGCGACCTCCGCGAGCGCAACGGCCAGGGCGTCCACTTCAGCGGCAAGGGCCTCCGTGAACACGGCGCGAAGTGGGCGGAGAAAGTCATTCCGTGGCTTGAATCCATCACCCGCCCGCTGGGGAAGTAATCGGCCACCTGTTCCAATTATGAAACTCCTCGCGCTGTTCCTTTCCCTGCTCTCGCTCCCCACCTTCGCCGCCGAGAAACCCGTCGAGCCGGACCCGCGGCTGCATTCCGACGGGCTGGCAGCTCAATCAGGCCACCGTCAGAGACCCGAAGCGCCCGCGCGTGTTGCTTATCGGCGATTCCATCCTTAGCGGCTACATGAATCACGCCATCAAGTCGCTCGACGGCAAAGCCTACGTGGACGCGTGGGTGAACCCGTATAACCAGAGCCAGTATCTCAACGAGAAAATCCTGCCCGAAGTGCTCGCGAAGGGGCCGTATGACGTGATTCACTTCAACATGGGTTTGCACGGCTGGCCGGAGGGACGCATCAAGCCCGGCACCTTCGAGCCGCTCACGAAAGGCTACGTCGAGGTCATCCGGGCGAAGCTGCCCAAGGCGAAAATCATCTGGGCCAGCAGCACGCCCGTCTTGCTCGAAGGCGACGTGAAGAGGCTCGATCCCGTCATCAACGGCAACATCCTAGAACAAAACCGCATGGCCTCGAAAGTCATGGCCGAGTGCGGCGTGCCGGTGAGCGACTTCTACGCGCTGCTCGTGGACAAGCTCGAACTCGCGCGCGGCGGCAAGGACAAGTTCCATTGGACCGCGCCCGCCTACAAAATCCTCGGCGATAAGTGTGTGGAGGCCGTGCTGAAGGCGCTTCCTTGAGCTGGTGAAGTGCGTTACGCTGCGACCATGAAAGCACTCGTCTTCTTCCGCACCTTGCTGCTGCTCGTGGCTTTCGCCCGTTTCGCCGCCGCAGCGCCCGCGCCGCCGAACATCGTCGTGATGCTCGTGGACGACATGGGCGTGATGGATTCGTCCGTGCCGTTCCTCACGGATGACGCAGGCAAGCCGAAGCGTTATCCGCTCAACGACTATTACCGCACCCCGAACATGGAACGGCTCGCGGCGCGCGGCGTGCGCTTCAGCCAGTTCTACGCGATGAGCGTCTGCTCGCCCACGCGCATCTCCATCATGACCGGTCAGAACGCCGCGCGGCATCGCACGACCAATTGGATCAACCCCGACAGCAACAACGCCGGCCCGCAGGGCGCGCCCGATTGGAACTGGCGCGGCATGACGAAGGACAGCGTCGCGCTGCCCCGCCTGCTCGCTGCGAACGGCTACCGCACCATCCACGTGGGCAAGGGGCACTTCGGCCCGCGCGACAGCGAGGGCGCGGACCCGCGCTCGATCGGCTTCGCGGTGAATGTTGGCGGTGCGTCCATTGGCGCCCCTGCGAGCTACTACGGCACGCAGGACTTCGGATTGAAGACAAAGAATGCGAAGGCTGGTGTGCGCGGTTTGGAGAAATACCACGGCCAAGATGTCTTCCTCACCGAGGCACTCACGCTGGAGGCGAATGCACACGTGGCCGACTCGGTGAAGGCCGGCCAGCCATTCTTCCTCTACTTCGCGCAATACGCTGTTCACGCGCCGTTCAACTCCGACCCGCGTTTCGCCGCGCACTACGCGAACTCCGGCAAGCCTGCCAACGCGCAGGCCTTTGCCACGCTCATCGAGGGCATGGACAAGTCGCTCGGCGACGTGCTGGACCATTTGGACAAGCTCGGCGTGGCGGAGAACACCTTGTTCATTTTCCTTGGCGACAACGGTTCTGATGCCCCGCTCGGTCACGAGCATGCCGTCGCCTGCGCCGCGCCGTTGCGTGGCAAGAAAGGCTCTCACTACGAAGGCGGCGTGCGCGTGCCGTTCATCGCCGCGGGGGCGAAGCCGAACGCGGCCATCGAAACACAGAAGCGATTGCCCATCGCGGCGGGGGCCACGCAGACGCAGCTCGCGGCCGTCTATGACCTCTTCCCCACGTTGCTCGCGCTGACGGGGACGAAGGCGCCCGTCACGCACGCCGTGGATGGCCAGCGGCTCGACGCGCTCTTCACTGGCCGTCGCGACGCAGATCATGCGGAGCGGTTCCTCATGCACTATCCGCACGCACCGCACCGCACGGATTATTTCACGACCTATCGCGACGGGGATTGGAAGGTGATCTACCACTACTTCCCCAGCGCAGTTTCCGAGGGCTCGCACTACCAGCTCTTCAACTTGAAAGCCGACCCCTTCGAGCAGCGGAATCTCGCCGCCACCAAGCCCGCGCAGCTCAAGCGCCTGATGCAAGGTCTCGCGGCGGGCTTGGAGCAGCAGGCGGCGGTTTACCCCGTAAGCAAGGAAACGAAGCAGGCCTTGAAGCCGGAGGTTCCTTGAAGCGTGGCACCGCAGTTGCCTTCGACGAAGGGCTCCTCACCTGCGCGACCGGGCTCTGCCTGGGCAGCATTTCTCTGCGAACTTGGCGTCGCACGATGGCTCGACTTGTGGTTGAGTTTGCCGCACTTTCCAATCCATGAAGCTGGCCCTGTCTTTCCTTGCCTGCCTGGCTGCGTTGCTCGGGCGGCCGGTCACCGCCGCGCCCAAGCCGCTCAACATCGTGCTGCTCTACGCGGACGATTGGCGGCACGACACGCTGGGTTGCGCCGGCAACCCCATCGTCAAGACGCCCCGGCTGGACGCGCTCGCGGCCTCGGGGGTGCGCTTCACGCAGAACTTCGTCACGACCTCCATCTGCGGGGTCAGCCGTGCCACGTTGTTGACTGGCCAGTGGATGTCGCGGCATGGCAACCAGGCGTTCGCAATGTTCCAGACGCCGTGGGCGGAAACTTATCCCGCGCGACTGCGCGCCGCAGGCTTCTTCGTCGGGCACGTGGGCAAGTGGCACAACGGCACCTTCCCGGCGGGGAATTACGACTTCGCCCGCAGCTACTCGGGCCGCCATTGGATCAAGCAGCCCGGCGGCCCGGACATCCACGTGACCGCGAAGAACGAGGCGGAAGCGATGGAGTTCCTCCGCACGCGCCCGGCGGACAAGCCCTTCTGCCTCACCCTCGCTTTCTTCGCCACACACGCGGAGGACTCGCACCCGAAGCAGTATCTTCCCATGCCCGCGAGCATGGAGCTCTATCGCGACGTCGTCATCCCGGTGCCCAAGACCGCCACGGAGGAGCACTTCCGCCGGCTGCCGGCTTTCGTGGCCAACGAGAAAAATGAAGGCCGCCGCCGCTGGCACTGGCGCTTCGACACACCGGAGAAATTCCAGGAATACATGAAGAACTATTACCGCCTCGCCACCGAGGTGGACACCGTCTGCGGCCGGGTGGTGGACGAACTCACGCGGCAGGGCGTGCTCGACCAGACGCTGGTCATCTTCACCACGGACAACGGCTACTTCCACGCCGAGCACGGCCTGGCGGACAAGTGGTATCCCTACGAGGAAAGCATCCGCGTGCCCCTCATCGTGCGCGACCCGCGTCTGCCTGCCGACCGCCGTGGCCGCACGCACGACGCGTTCACGCTGAATGCCGATCTTGCGCCCACGCTGCTCGCCGCCGCCGGCCTCGCGCCTTCGGCCCGGATGCAGGGTCGCGACCTCGCTCCGCTCTATCTCGCAAAGGAAGCGCCCGTGTGGCGAACGGAGTTTTTCTACGAGCACGCCCAACTCAAGAGCGCCGACTTCATCCCCGCCTCCGAGGCGTTGGTTCGCCGCGACGTGAAATACCTTTACTGGCCGGACCACCAGCACGAGGAACTCTTCGACCTGCGCGCGGACCCGCTTGAGGAGCGCAACCTCGCCGCCGATCCCGCGCAGAAGGAGCGGCTCGCCGAACTCCGCCGCCGCTTCGCCGAACTGAAGGCGGCCGCCAAATAGCTTTGCGCCATGAACTCTGCGCTGTGCCCCCGGCCGCTCTTACTTGCCGCACAATGCCTGGCGCTGTGGTTCGCGGTCGCATCCCTGGCGGCGGCCGCGCCGCCGCGACATTGGTCCGTGCAGCCAGTGCGGACGAATTTCCCGAAGGACGCCTCGGTGGACTCGTTCCTCCGCGCCAGGCTCGCGGGCGTGGGCCGCGCGATGTCTCCCGAGGCGGATCGGCGGACTTTGATTCGCCGACTCAGCTTTGATCTGCACGGTCTGCCACCCACGCCGGAGCGAGTCGCTCGGTTCCTGCAGGACCCGGACCCGCGCGCCTACGAGCGGCTCGGGGGGGAACTCCTCGCCACGCCTCATTACCGCGAGCGCTGGGCGCGGCATTGGTTGGACATCGCGCATTATGCGGACACGCACGGCTTCGAGCGCGACCAAATCCGCCCGAACGCCTGGCGCTACCGGGACTACGTCATCGCGTCGCTGAACGCCGACAAGCCTTATGACCAGTTCATCCGCGAGCAGATCGCGGGCGATGTCTTCGCGCCAAACGATTCGGCCAGTGTCATCGCCACCGGCTTCCTCGCAGCGGGGCCGTGGGATTTCGTCGGGCAAGTCGAGACCAAGAGCGACGTGCGCCGCCGTGCCGCCCGCGCGGGCGACCTCGATGACATGGTCACGCAGGTCATCACGGCGACGATGGGCATCACCATCAACTGCGCCCGCTGCCACGATCACAAACTCGACCCCATCACGCAGCAGGAGTATTACCGCCTGTGGTCGGTCTTTGCCGGCGTGAAACGCGGTGAGCGTGAAATCAGCGCGGCGGAATCCCAGCGGCTCGCCGGCGAGAAGGATCGTCTCAGAAAGGAACTTGCCGCCGCGCGCGCCCGGATGGCCCGCCTCACGGGCGAAGGCTTCGAACTCGCCAAACTTCTCCCGGCAGACACCGGCATTGACCTGAGGAACGGCGCGGTCACGAAGGAGAAACAAACTTACCACCGCGACCTCCCGGTCAACCGTCTGCAAAAGGTCGAAGGCGTGCCGGGCGTCAAATGGGTCTTCATCCCCGACGGCAAAGGCGAGGTGACCGCTGACTCCAAGCTGCCCGTGGCAGGCGTTCCGGCCACGAGCGGGCACTGCTGGGACACCATCGCCAACCGCCCACTCACCGCCCAGCGCGGCACGACGCTCGGCGGCACGGACTTCGCGGCGCAAGGCCACAGCCTGCTCGGGATGCACGCGAACAGCGGCATCACTTTCGATCTGCCGAAGCTCCGTGAGTTGAGCGGGCATCAAGCGATGCGCCTCACCGGAGTCGTGGGCTTTGGCGCAGCACCAGAAGCCGCTGCGAGCCGCGCCGATTTTACCCTCTTCGTGGACGCCACCCTTGCGTTCCAAAAGCTCAAGCTCCGCAAGGACGAAACCGCCGGGCTCGATGTCGAAATCCCCGCCACGGCCAAAACGCTCACGCTCGTGGCGACCGACGGCGGCGACGGCATCAGCAGCGACCTGCTCTTTATCGGCGATCCGAAGCTCGCGCCCGCCGCCGCCGAGTCGCGGCTCATCGAGGCGGACGCGACGGACTTGAAAAAACTCCGCACTGAAGTCGCGAAGCTCGAGGGTGAACTCAAGTCACTGCCCGAGCCGGCAAAAGTTTATGCCGTCGTGAGTGACGCGAAACCGCCGGTCATCAAGGTGCAGCGCCGTGGCAACCCTGAAGACGAGACCACCGAGGCTTCACCCGGCGCGTTCGGCTGGGCCGAGCACGCGCTGGACTCGTTCGGCGACAACTCGTTGCCGGAGGGCGCGCGCCGCCGCGCGTTGGCGGACTGGATCACTCATGCCGGCAACCCGCTCACCGCGCGCGTTCTGGTGAACCGGCTTTGGCACCATCACTTCGGACAAGGCTTGGTCGCTACGCCCAGTGACTTCGGCCTCGGCGGCGACCACCCCAGCCACCCGGAACTGCTTGACTGGCTCGCCGGCGAATTCAGGCGCAGCGGATGGTCGGTGAAACACGTTCACCGGCTCATCGTGACCAGCGCGGCGTATCGGCAGCGCAGTTCGACTGTCTCAAGTGGAGCTTCCACCCCTCGCGCCAAGGCTGACGTCGCCGTGCCCAGCTACCCAGATTCTGCCAACCGCCTGCTCGCACGCCAAAACCCGCGTCGCCTCGACGCCGAATCCACCCGCGACGCCGTGCTCGCGGTGAGCGGGCAGCTCACCCTCACCGCAGGCGGCCCTGGCTGGCGCGACTTCAAATACACCGAAGCTTACGCGCCGATCTACGACTACGTCACCGCCGACACGCCGGAGCTATCGCGGCGCAGCATCTACCGGTTCGTTGTCCGCACCACTCCGCATCGCTTCCTCACCACGCTCGACTGCCCAGATCCCGCGAACCTCACTCCTGCCCGCACCCAGACCACCACTGCGCTGCAAGCGCTCACGCTCATCAACAGCGAGTTCATGCTGC
>JBJTAU010000446.1:0-4107 GCA_046090965.1 Limisphaerales bacterium
CGGGATGGCACTGCACTGGGGCACGTCCGGCGGGTCGCGTTTGAGCATCGCGGCCAGCGCGAATAGCTCCTTCTGCTAGAAGTCGTGATACGGCGCGTCGTGACAACGGGCGCAGGCGAGGTTCATCGCGAGGAAGGCCGAAGAAACAAGCTGCGCGCGGTCGGCCATCGGCACGTCATTCTGCGTGGCGAGTCCGAAGCCCGCCGGGCCACCATGATAGACGCTGCCCTCCATGGCGATGAGTTCAGTGGCGAAGCGGTCCATCGGTTTGTTGTCGGCGAAGGACTCATGAATCCACCAACGGAAGGGGCCGGTGGTGTTGAGCGTGGGCTTGAGGATGCCGGGGTTCTCGGCCAGCACGTCCTGCCAGTAGCCGACCCAGTTGTCGGCCCAGCCGGGCAGGGCGAGGAAACGGTCAATCGCAGCGGCGCGCTTGTTCGGCGACTGGTCCGCGAGGAAGGCGCGCAACTGCTCGGTCGTGGGCGGCACGCCGACGGTGTCGAACGCAAGGCGGCGAAGGAACGTGGCGTCATCGGTCAGCGGCGCAGGCTGAACCTTCGCGGCGGCGAGCTTCGCGGCGAGGAAGCGGTCAATTGCGTTGCCGCCAGTGGTGGAGGCTGGCGGGACGGCGGGCGCGGGTTTGTTCGCGAGGAACTTCCGCACGGCCTCGTGGCGCTGCGCCCAATACTGGTTTTCGGCCGCGTTTGCGTCGCGACGGCGCTGGGCATCGGTGGTGGCGAGGCGGCTGAGCTGCTGGGCGGAATAGCTCTCCCAAGTGAGGTCGTCGTGCGGGATGCGCGCGACGGGGGCTAGCAGGTGGAAGGCATTGCCGGCCGCGCCCTTGCCGGCACTCGCGAGTTGCGCGGGCAGTTCCAAGCTCACCGTGAGTTCGCCGACTTCCGGCCGCAGGCCCTTGCCGCCGATGATGGCGTCGAGCACGAAGAGCTGTTCCTTGCCCGTGGACTTCACGGTGAACCACGTCTCCGTGTGACCCATCAGCGGGAAGCGCAGGCTCGCGGGATAATCAGCAGCGGGCGGCGGTGGCACTTTGGAATGTCCGCCACCTCCGGGCGCGATGAACTTGGTCTGCGCCGCGAGCTTGCCGTCCACGTGCAGCTTCGCGCCTTGCAGCGAGCGGAGGAGAAATTTGTGTTCGCCCGGCGGCAGCTTCACCAGCGCGAAGGCGCGGAGCAGGAACGGGTTTGAACGATCCGCTCGCACGCCGCGCTCGGTGTATTTCTGCGGCAGCCCGACGAAGCCGAACGCCGGCTCCGTGTAAGTCTCGACCGGCGCGCCGACCGTGAAGTTCCAGTTCGCCGTGGTGCCGATGCCCTCGAAAATCTCCACGCGCACGGCGTCCTTGGGCAGCTTCGCCACGTCGAGCTTCACCACCGGCGGCACGAAGGTGAACCGCGTTGCCATGGTCTTCGCGTCGAGCGCGCGGCGGTGGATGGCGACCTCGTTGAGCAGGCCGTTGAACGTGCTGCCCGCCTGCGCGCCCATCGAGGAACCGATCCACACCTCGTCGTCGTCCACGACCGGCGCGGCGTCGGACTGGCCGCCCATGTCCCACTTGCCCTTCACCTCGACACCGTCGAGATAGCCCTTCACGGAAGCGCCCTTGCCGAACGTGTAAGTGACCGCGACGTGGTGCCAACCGGAGCCGGGTAGGAAGCCGTCGTTGGCCGTCCAGCGATGCCAATTCTTGTCCGCTTCTTCCTTCGTGGCCTTGCCCTTCGCCGGAGCTGCGCCCTTCTCGGAATCGCGGAACAGGAAGCTTACGCAGGCCGCGCCGCCCTGCCCGTGGAGGCGCATCGCGTAATTCTGGTTGTTCGCGTCGAAGCCCTTGTTCCCCGTGCGGCCCTTGCCGACCACGTAAACATACTGGCCCTCCTTGAGGCTGTTCACGTTCACCCACGCCTCCATCGTGATGGCATCGCCCTTCGCGAAATCCAGCGGGCTGTTCGCGCCGGGGTCCTTCACGCGGATGAACTCGCCCTTGCCGCTAAAACCCGCTGCCGCGCTGTCCGGCTCGAATTCCGGGAACTGCTCGCTCGACTGCGCGCGCTGGCCGGTAGCGACTTTGCCCTCGACCGTGCCGTCGAGCAGCGTGGCCTTCGCGCCGGGCGCGGAGTTCAGCGCGGTCGCGCCCGAGTCATTGAGCCGCCAGTAGGCGACGGGCTTGTCCGCCAGCACGAGGTCAGCGTAGCGGGAAGGCTTGGCTGCGGCTGACGCGAACGTGGCGCTGGCGACCAACAGCAGGGCGGCGAGGAGACGTGTCATTTTCATGATGCCCGGGGGCGATGAGTGGACGACGATGCCACACGCGGGAATCACGGCTCAACAGTTTCCTTGAAACATGCGCGGCACCCGCAGATTCGGGCACAACACTGCCATGAACTTGACCACGCTTCCGGCCCACCGCCGGGGATTCACCCTGATTGAACTGCTCGTGGTCATTGCCATCATCGCGGTGCTGGGGGGATGCTTCTGCCTGCGCTGTCCAAGGCCAAGGCCAAGGCCGTGGGCATCAAATGCGTGAGCAACAACCGCCAGATCGCCCTCGCCAGCCGGCTTTACATCGACGACCACGACGGGGAGTTCCTGCGGCTGTGGCGTGATTCCGTGCCCGCCAGCGACCCACCGGTGGCCAAGCTCATCGTGCCGGCACCCGCCGCTATTTGGTGGGTGGACACGCTGTATCACTTGGAACGCACCATGCCGGACCCGAAGATTTTCAACTGCCCCGCGCTGAAGGTGGATTCCACGACGGTTTCGAGTTCCACCACGCCGGGCGCGAGCGGCTACCCGCTGGGCATCGGCATGAGCTACCGCACCGGCGCCGGCGGACTGACGTTTACCGCATCCACGGCCCAAAAATCCCGGGAAGAGGAAGTGGCCAAGCCGTCCGCAACAGTCATCTTCACGGACGCGGGAGACTTGGCGACGCCCATCCCGGCCAACCCGGACGCGTGGGCGGAGAAGCCGCTGGCCTCCGCCGTTTATTTCCGCTCACCCACGGATGCCACCTACACCACCACGCCGGTGCGCACCGTCGCCCGGCACATGGGCCGGACTCCGGCGGGCTTCGTGGACGGCCACACCGAGGCCATTCGGCCCAGCGAGATCGGCTTCACCTTGCCCGCTGGCGATCCGCAGGCCATGTGGGATCGCGATTGAGCCGGAACCCCGCGCTTGGCACGTCCCGGTCGCTTTGCCAAGCTCCGCGCCCATGAACGCTGCTCCGTTGTCCCGCCGCACTTTCCTCCACACCACTGCCGCCGTCACCACGCTCGCCGCGTTGCCCGCCGCCGCTGCGCCCGCCAAGAAACGCAACCACAAGCTCGGCTTCGACAACTTCGCCGTGCGCGCCATGAAGTGGAACGCCCGCCAGCTCATTGACTACTCCGAGAAGCTCGGCTGCGACTCGCTCTTCATCACCGACTTCGGCCCGCTCGAAGGCAAGCACGACGACGCCTCGCTCGCCGAGGTTCGCAAATACGCCGCCGGCAAAGGCATCACCATCGAACTCGGCTCGTGGAGCATCTGCCCCACCTCGAAGCGTTTCAAAAAGGACTGGGGCACGGCGGAGGAGCACCTCGCGCTCGGCCTGCGCATGAGCAAGGCGATTGGCTCGCGCGCCTTCCGCGTCATCCTCGGCGCGCAGGAAGACCGCAGCACCGAGGGCGGCATCGAGGCGCGCATCGCCGACACCGTGAAGGTGCTCAAGTCCCAGCGCAGCCGCGCGCTCGACGCGGGCGTGAAGGTCGCCGTCGAGAACCACGCCGGCGACATGCAGGCGTGGGAGCTGAAGGAACTCGTCGAAGCCGCCGGCAAGGACTACGTGGGCGTGAACTTCGACTCCGGCAACGCCGCGTGGACCCTCGAAGACCCGCTCGCCAGCCTCGAAACCCTCGCCCCCTACGTCCTCACCACCAGCCTGCGCGACGACATGGTCTGGGAGTCCGCCAACGGCATCACGGTGCAGTGGACCGCGATGGGCGAGGGCTGCCTGGACCTGCCCGCGTTCTTCGACCACTTCGAGCGGCACTGCCCCGGCGTGGCCGTCCACATCGAGACCATCTCCGGCTTCGCGCGCGAGTTCCC
>JBJTAU010000447.1:0-2542 GCA_046090965.1 Limisphaerales bacterium
AGCCCTTGGTCTGCACGAGCGACTTGCCGCGCGCGAGGATGGCGGGATCAGTCGGCGCGCCGGGCTGCTTGACCATCGGCGCGATGGACGAGAGGAAGCCGGCGAGCTGAAGCGGGATGACGCGAGCGTTGAAGCCGCGAAGAAGCTCGTCGAGGCGCTGCACTGCACCGGCTGTCACAACGTGCCTGACATCGGCGACTCGGATGAGAAGAAGCTCAACCTCACGCACGTCAACGCCAAGTTCCCGCCCGCCGCCCTGCTCGCCTTCCTCAAGGACCCCGGCGCGAACTACGCTTGGACTCGCATGGCCAATTTCCGGCTGAAGGACGCCGAAGCCGAGCAGCTCGCCGGCTTCCTCTCGTCCATCGCGCCGATGGTCAAGCAGCCCGGCGCGCCGACTGATCCCGCCATCCTCGCGCGCGGCAAGTCGCTCGTGCAGACCAAGGGCTGCCTCAACTGCCACACGCTCAAGCTGGACAACCAGTTCAAGGCCAAGCCGCTCGCCGCCCTTGCTGCTACGACTTGGTCCAGAGGCTGCCTCGCGGAAGCGCCCACCGGTCAGACGCCACATTTCACTTTCACCAAGGCCGAGCGCGAGGCGTTGCAGGCCTTCGCCGCCACGGACCGCGCGGCGTTGAAGCGCCACGTCCCCGTCGAGTTTGCCGAGCGGCAGTCGCGCCACCTGAACTGCGCTGCCTGCCACGGGCAACTCGACGGTTTCACCAGCTACGACAAGCTCGGCGGCAAGCTCAAGCCCGAGTGGATGGCGCAATTCATCGCCGGCGACATCAAATACAAGCCCCGCCACTGGCTCGCGCATCGGATGCCCATCTTCCCGCGCTACGCCGCCGACTTCGCCACCGGTCTAGCCATGACGCACGGTTTCCCGCCCGCGACACCGGCGGAGCCACCGCACGACCCCGAGCTGGCGAAGGTCGGCCAAAAACTCATCGGCGTGGACGGCGGCTTCTCCTGCATCTCCTGCCACAGCGTCGGCGCGGTGAAGGCCACGCAGGTCTTCGAGAGCGAGGGCGTGAACTTCGGATACGCCGCCGCGCGCGTGCAACGCGCCTACTTCGATCGCTGGATGCGCAACCCACTCCGGATCGAGCCGCAAACCAAGATGCCAGTTTACTTCCAAGAGGACGGCTCCAGCCCGCTGCCCGACGTGCTCGGCGGTGACACCGCCAAGCAACTCGACGCCTTCTGGCAGGTCGTCCGCCGCGGTGACAAGGGCACTCCGCCCGCCGCGCCGTAGGGTTCGCCGGTGCCACCAGGTGCTTCTCAAACCGGCGAACGGCTGGTGGCTGAACCTTGTTGCGTGTCATCACCTCGCCGCTTTGCCACCCTCCGGCCATGATTCTGGCGCCGGCTGAATTGACGAGCCTCGTAGAAGCGCAGCATCCCTCCCCCCACCAACTGCTCGGGATGCACCCGCTCGGCGATGGCTCCGGGTTGGTCGTCCGCGCGCTGCTCCAGAACGCCGCACGGGTCGAGCTCGCGCCGGTCCACGAGCCGCAGAAGCCGGCGTTCACGCTGGAGATGCTCGATGCGCGCGGATTGTTCGAGGGCGTCACCACGGCCGCGCAGCGCACCTACGCTTACGACCTCGTCATCACGGATTACCAGGGCAACACCCGCCGCACGCGCGACCCGGATTCCTTCTGGCCGTCGCTGGGCGAGACGGACCTCTATCTCTTCGGCCGGGGCAACGAGCGGCGCATCTACGACAAGCTCGGCGCCCAGCTCCGCGAGGTGGATGGCGTGCCCGGCGTGAGCTTCGCGGTGTGGGCACCCGCCGCGCAACGCATCAGCGTGGTCGGGCCCTTCAACAACTGGGACGGGCGCTACCACCCGATGCGCATGCTCGGGGCGTCCGGCGTATGGGAACTGTTCGTGCCGGGCTTGGGCGAAGGCACGCTCTACAAGTTCGAGGTGAAGAACGCCCACGGCCACGTCGTGCTGAAGACGGACCCTTACGGCTTCTTCTTCGAGCCGGCCCCGCAAAACGCCTCCATCGTCTGGAACAACCGCAAGTTCGCATGGTCCGACGCCGCCTGGATGGAGCAGCGCCGTGCCCGCCAGCCGCTGCGCGAACCGTTGAGCATCTACGAAGTCCACCTCGGCTCGTGGATGAAGAAGAGCGTGGCGGAATCTTACAGCTACCGCGAACTCGCGCCGTTGCTCGTGGAATACCTCCAGCGCATGGCGTTCACCCACGTCGAGTTCCTGCCCGTCTCCGAGCACGCCTACTACCCGAGCTGGGGTTATCAGGTCACCGGCTTCTACTCGCCCACCTGCCGCTACGGGACCCCGGATGATTTCCAGTTCCTCGTCAACGCGCTGCACGCAGCGGGCATCGGCGTCATCGTGGACTGGGTGCCGGCGCACTTCCCGCGCGACGAATGGGCGCTGGCGCGGTTCGATGGCACGGCGCTCTTCGAGCACGAGGATCCGCGGCAAGGCGCACATCAAGATTGGGGCACGCTCATTTTCAACTTCGGCCGGCACGAGGTGCGCAATTTCCTCACGGCCAACGCCC
>JBJTAU010000448.1:0-4455 GCA_046090965.1 Limisphaerales bacterium
TCCTCGGCGTGGGCGAGCAGGGCGGTGGCGAGATCCCAACGGTCATTCACCGGCAGGCGTTGCAGCGCGGAGGACAGGCCGAGGCGGACGAAGGCGGACTTGTCCTCGCGCGCCATCGTCACCAACTTCGCCAGCAGCGCGCGGGAAACTTTGTTGTCTTCGGTCAGCAGGCGGATGGCCCACCAGCGGGCGTGTTCATCCGTGCTCGCGAGAAACTTGCCGACTTCCTCGCGCGCCAGTGCCCCGGTCACGTCGCAAGCCCACAACGCACGGAGTTTGTCGCGGCGCGTGGTGGCGGAGTTCAGCGACTTGAGCAGCGCGTCGGTGGTGCCCTTCGCCAGCTTGCCCGCGACGGCGCGCTCTTGCAGGAGGCGCTGCGCGTGACGGCGCTGCCACTCATTCGCGTGGTTGAGCAAGCCGATTAACTCAGCGTCATTGAGCTTCGTGAGGTTCAGATCCTTCGCCGGCTTCGGCGTGCCATGCGTGACCTTGTAGATGCGGCCGCTGCTGCGATACGAACCGTCGCTGTCGTGGCACTCGCCGTAGTCGTTCCAGTCGGCGATGAACACACCGCCGTCGGGGCCGGTGATTTGCACCGTGGAGCGGAACCATGGGTCGTCGGCCATGAGGAAGTTGCCGCCGTGCTTCGCCGTGTAGCCGGCACCGGCGCGCGCGGGCACGTCGTAGAGCACGCGGTTGCCGTGGATGTTGCCCATGAAGGCCCGCCCGCGCCATTCGGGCGGGACGTTGTCGCCCTGGTAAATCATCAGCCCGCAGTGCGAGTGCCCACCGCCCAGCGCGTCGTGCGCCGGGCCGCCACGCGCTTCGCGCCACTTCGCGCCCTGCCAGTGCAGGTGGTCCGAGCAACTGTCCATCAACTCGTAGAGATGCGGGTTGTCGTGCGTGCCGAACATCCGCTTGTAAAACGCGCCGGGGATGACGTGCCAGAAGTGGCCGATGACGTTGTTCGAGAAGAACGCCTGGCCGTTCTCGTCCCAGTCCAGGCCCCACGGATTCGTCGTGCCGCGACAGACGGTCTCGAACTTCTTCGTCACGGGATGGTAGCGCCAGATGGAGCAGTCGAGCGTCACCCACTCGTTCGTCGGCGTGCCGGGGCGGCCCACGGTGGACTTCGTGGTGATGCCGTGCCGTCCGTAGAGCCAGCCGTCCGGCCCCCACGCGAGGCCGTTCACGAAGTTGTGCCCCGCGTTGATGTTCCAGCCCGTCAAGGCCACCACCGGCGGGCCGTCCGGCACGTCGTCGCCGTTGGCATCGGGGATGAAGAGCAAGTCCGGCAGCGAGAGCACCCACACTCCACCGAAGCCCGGCAACGCGCTGGTCACGTGGCGGCCCTCGTTGAGGAAGACCTTGCGCTCGACGTTGCGGCCCGTGCCGTCGCGGTCGGTGAAGATGACGATGCGGTCGGGCGCGGAGTTGGTGACGCCGTTGTTCTTCTTGAGCGTGGGATAGGAGAAGTTCTCGACCACCCAGAGCCGGCCACGGTCATCGAACTCCATCGCGATGGGCTGCATCACCTGCGGCTCGCCCGCGAAGAGCTGCACGCGGAAGCCCGGCGGGACGGTGAGTTTCTTCAACGCCTCGGCGGGCGGAAGCGGCACATCGCCGGGCTTCTGCGAATCGGTGACGCCGGGAGGAAGTTGGGCTGACGCTTGAAGGCCAAGGGCGAGAGCCAAAAGGCAAAGAAAACGGATGGCGCGGGCGCGAGAGAGGAACTTCATGGCGCGGTTGTAGGGAAACGCGGGATGCGTGGCAACCGAAAGGAGGCCCGTGAGGTTTGGCGGTTGACCGCTCTGCGGCGAAGGGCCATCCCACTGCCACGACCCATCGGAACGAAAAGGCAAATCATGGCTACTGCCAAACTCCTGCCGACACGCGCTGCCAAGCAGCCGCGAGTCCCCTGCCCTTCGCACGCGTTCACGCTGATCGAACTGCTCGTCGTGATCGCGATCATCGCCATCTTGGCGAGCCTGCTGTTACCGGCGCTGGGCAAGGCCAAGGAGCAGAGCCTGCGCGCGCGGTGCAAGAGCAACGTCCGACAGCACGGGCTGGCGTTGCAGCTCTACTCGGATGACTGGCAGGACAAGTTTCCCGTCTGGCCATCCATCGGCGGCAACTGGGCGTGGGACATGCACACCAACGTCTGCGCGACCATGGAGACTTACGGGATGGCGGACCCGAAGATGTATTACTGCCCGTCGTTCATGAAGGCGGAGAACATCCTCCACTGGTGGAACTACGGCGCGAACAACGGCGCGCCGGCGCTGCGCTGCGTGGGCTACGTCTTCCTCGTGCCGCGCCAGGCGGGGAGCATCCCGGCGCAGTTTCTCCAGACGGACAACAAGGGGAGCAACGGCAAGACGCCGGCGGATTGCGAGCTGGTCGTGGACATCAACCCCAGCCAAGGCCCGCCGACTTACACGACCTGGATTTTCACACCCGCCGGGGGCTTCAGCGATCACCCGGCGCACATGAAGGGCCAGATTCCCGCCGGAGAAAACGTCGCCTTCGTGGACGGCCACGTGGAATGGCGCGACTTCTCCAAGATGGTGAACAAGTGGCTGGTGCCGGGCGGCGCGACCCAGTTCATCTTCTGAATGGCAGGCGCTCCGGGGCCGCCTCAGCACCGCCGGCGTGGCACGTCGCGCGTCCGCTCCTGTGCGGCCGGCGACTCGAAGCCCTTCGCCTTCGCGTGGGCCCAGGTCTTCTCGATGTATTCCACCGCGTCCGGCGTCTTGCACGCCGTGTCGCCGTGATCCACCTCGACTTTGCCGATCCGTTTCGCGGCCGCGAGCGCAGCCTTGCGGAGCGCGGCGTTGCGGCAACCGATCGCGATGACGGCCTGGTTCATGATGTAGCGCTCGGAATTCGGTGCGGTGTGGATGGTGCGTTCGATCTCGGCGTGGCGTTTCTCGAACGTCGAGTCTGGGCTGGTTGTGTCCCGCTGGGCCAACTGCCCGAGCAGCGTCCAGCCCGCTTTGCGCGATGGCTCGTCTCGCGCGGCAAGCCATTGGGCGGCCTTCGCGGCCCCATCCGGCCCCTCGGCGGGAAGCATGGCGGCGTAGCTGCCGCACATCAGCGCCCAGGACGAGGTGTGAATCCAACGGTCGAGGTCGTCCGACGTCATCCGGGCTGGGTCAACGATCTTCACCGCGAGATTCTGGGCGTCGAAGTTGCCCGTCTCCAGAGCGCCAAAGCCAGCTCGTGATCCACGTTTATCCGCTTCGTCATCGCCTTGAGCGTGGCGAAGCTCACGCCGAACATCGGCTCGGTGGTGCCGTGGCGGGCGTAGGTTTTGTGGGTCTGCGCGGAGCCAGCCTGCTCCAGTTCGCGCATCGCCTCGACGAGCGTCATCCGGACGCGCGGGCCCTTGGCCGACTTTTTCGCCGGGGCGGTGCTCGAAGGGGAACTCTTGGGGGTCTGCTTGTTGGTGGGTTTCATCACTGGCGAGCATGGGTTGCCTTGCCCGCAAAGACAAGAGGCCCGGAGAGTGGAAAACAATCTGCCCGCACGAGTCCCCATGTCAGAAGAATCCCGTGCTCCGGCAAGGCAAGCGCGCCCTCAAGCCCTTCGCTCTTTGATGCTGGCGACGATGTCCGCCACGACTTGCGCGGTGGGCTTCGCGCCTTGCGGGCCGCCCGTGTGGAGGCGCACGGAGACGTTGCCGGCTTCGAGGTCGCGCGGGCCGAGGACGAGCATGGTGTGGATGCGGGCGTGCTCGGCGTTGGCGATCTTCGCCTTGATGGGTTCGTTCGAGAAATCGCCGGTCACGCGGACGAAGTTCTGGCGCAGCTCGTTGACCAAGGCCTTGCCGGCGGCGAGCAGCGGGGCGTCGTCGCCGAGGGTGATGACGCGGACCTGGTCGGGGGCGAGCCAGAGCGGGAAGTTCCCGGCGTAGTGCTCGATGAGGAAGCCGATGAAGCGCTCGTGCGTGCCCAGCGGCGCGCGGTGGATGCACAGCGGCGTCTTGTCCGTGTTGTCGCGGTCGCGGTAGGTGAGGCCGAACTTGGCGGGCACGGCGCAGTCCACGTGGTGCGTCGCGATGGTGAACTCGCGGCCGATGGCGCTCCACACCTGCACGTCAATCTTCGGGCCGTAGAAGGCGGCTTCGTTTGCCACTTCCACGAAATTGATGCCGCTCTCGACCAACACGCGGCGCACCATGTCCTCGGTCTGCTTCCACAGCTCGGGTTCGTTGACGTATTTCTTGCCCAGCCCTTCCGGCGACGAGGTGCTGAAGCGCATCTGGTATTTGCCCAAGCCGAAGATCTTGAAGTATTTGAGATACATCTCGTTCACGGCGCGGAACTCGTCGGCGAACTGCTCGGGGGTGCAGTAGATGTGCGCGTCGTTCATGTTCATCGAGCGGACGCGCATGAGGCCGAAGAGTTCGCCGGACTGCTCGTAGCGGTAGCAGGTGCCGTATTCGGCGAGCCG
>JBJTAU010000449.1:0-2519 GCA_046090965.1 Limisphaerales bacterium
GGGGCGGTGGGTGTCGGAGTTGTTGGGCTGAGGCGTAGCCGCCGACGTGAGGCGGCGTATTGCCTGTGGCGCCTTTTCCGAACCGTCCGCCTCCTCACGTCGGCGGCTACGAATCAGCCAAACAACTCCGTCACCAACCGCCCCTCGTCGAGGATGCCCACTGGCCGACCATCGGGCGTGTGCACTTCGCCGCGTGGGTCGAGGCCGAGGCTGTCGTAGATGGTCCACGCCACATCGGCGGGCTTCACCGGCGTGTCGGTCACGAACGCGCCGGTGCGGTCCGTCGCGCCGATGACCTTGCCGCGCGCCACGCCTGCGCCCGCGAAGAGCAGGCTCGCCGCCGGGCCCCAGTGGTCGCGCCCGGCGTCCTTGTTGATTTTTGGCGTGCGCCCGAACTCGCCCATGCACACGACCAGCGTGTCCTTGAGCAGGCCGTGTGCATCCATGTCATGGATGAAGGTGGAGAAACCCTGGTCGAACTCCGGCAGTTTCTTCTCGAGGCCTTGGAAAATCTTCGCGTGATGGTCCCAACCGCCGTAGTTCACCGTCACGAAGCGCACGCCGTGCTGCACGAGCCGGCGCGCGAGCAGCACGCTTTGGCCGAACGTGCTCCGCCCGTAGTCATCGCGCAGCTTTGCGGACTCCTGCTCAATGTCGAAGGCGTTCTGCGCCTCGCGCGACAGCACCATCTCGGCGGCGCGCTGCTGGAACTCGCCGTAGGTCGCGAGCTGGTCGTTGCCCTCGACGCGCTTCGCGAGATTGTCCACGGTGGCGAGCAGCGACTTGCGGCGCTCGACGTTCTCGCGCTTCACGTCGGTGGGCAGCGAGAGGTCGCGCACTTTGAAATTTTCCGCGTTGGGATCGCCGGCCTTGAAGGACTCGCAACGGCCACCGAGGAACGCGCTCTTGCCCAGCTCCCACGTGAAGCTTGGGTTGCGCGGCACGGCGACGTAGGGCGGCATCACACTGCGGAAGCCCGCGCGCTCCGCGACGACCGCGCCCATCGCCGGGTAATCGCCGAACGCCGAGCCGAAGCGACCCGAGAGCACCCAGTTCGTCGCCGTCTCGTGGTGGTCGTTGTTGTGCGCGCCAGAGCGGACGAGCGTGAGCTTATCCATGGTCTTCGCCATCTTCGGCAGCAACTCGCCGACGTGCAGGCCGGGGACGTTGGTGGGAATCTCGGTGTATTTGCCGCGAATCTCCGACGACGCGTCGGGCTTCAGGTCGAAGCTGTCGTGGTGCGACAAGCCGCCGCCGAGGAAGACCAGCACGACGGACTTGGCGCGGGCCTTCTTGTCGGTGCCGGCGGCTTTCTCCGCTGCGAGCAGCGACGGCAACGCAAGGCCCAGCGGCGCGAGCGCGCCGACGCGGAGGAAGTCGCGCCGCGCCCAGCCATTGCAGAAGCGGTGCGGCTGCGGATTGAGGCGGAGGTCGAGCATGGTGGCAAAACGCTCCAAGGTGGACGGGCCGAGGCAGGGGATATTCGCCGCCGTAGTCGCAGGCTTCAGCCGAGACTGTAGCGGCGGTCTGTGACCGCCGTCCCTATCGCATACCTGAAGCCGTTCGGCGGTCGCAGACCGCTGCTACAGGGAAGCAAACCTGAAGGTTGCAGCTGCGGGGCGGTCCGCGCCCGGTGAATCCCCACTTGACAAACAAACTACCTAAGTAGTATTAACGCGGTAGTCGCCACGCCCAACCCGAAACTCAAAACCCCAAACCCGAAACTTTCCCATCATGCCCAAGCCCAAACCCCACCGCCTCGGCGACCTCCAGCTCGCCATCCTCGAAGTCCTCTGGAAGCAGCAGGAGGCACCAGTCGCCGCCGTGCATGAAGCCCTCGGCGGCAGCGCCGAGTATGCCTACACCACCATCGCCACCATGCTCCGCAAGATGGAGGACCGCCGCCTCGTCCATCACCGCACCGAAGGCCGCAGCTTCATCTACCGTGCCGCTGTCGCCGCCGACGACGTCACGCGCGGCGTCGCCGACCACCTCGTGGACCGCCTCTTCGCCGGCAGCCTGGCCGACGCCGTGAGCCAGCTCCTCAGCTCCCGCGAAGTCAGCCGCGCCGAGCTGGACGAAATCGCGCAGCTCATCGCCGACCGCAAGAAACGCCTGTGAACACAAACCAGCAAACGCTCAACGTCCAACTTCCAACGTTGAACGACCAAAGCACCGCTCGTTCGATGTTGAGCGTTGAGCGTTGGACGTTGGAAGTTTCCTCCTTTCCTGACTTCCCATGAACTCTCCTGACCACCTTCCCGCGTGGCTCGTTCCCTTCGCCTGGCTTGCCGCCGAAGCCGCGCTCGTCGTCCTCGCCGCGACCGCCGCGCAGCCCTTCCTCCGCAGCGCCGTCGCGCGACGCTCGTTGTGGCGCGCCGTCTTCGTCGCGCTGGCGATGCTCTGCGCCGCCGAATTCACCGGCCTCACCAGCCAAGCCACCGTTCAACTCCGCACCGCCCTCGAAAACCTCCGCCCCCGCTCCGCTCCCGCTCCGGAAGCGTTCGTTTCTCTGGCCC
>JBJTAU010000450.1:0-4730 GCA_046090965.1 Limisphaerales bacterium
CCGAGCCGACCACGTTGAGCCAGTCCGCCGGCGCGTTCAGTCCGCAGCCGAGATGGAGCCGGTCTGAGGCCAGGTTAGGTGCTGCGAAGTCGAACATACGTCAGCTGTCGGCGGGCGGCGCGATGACATTCGAATCAGTCACGGCTGCCCAGAACCACCAACTCATCGCCATCCAAGGCAGTGGGACAGTTGGGCATCTCCGGCAGCAAAATCGGTGGAATGGGATATGGCGCGCCAGTCCAGTATTCTGCGCTGGTAAAGCGGGGCTTGATGCCGTGTCGCGGCAGCGCTTCCGAGAAGAAGGGCGCATCTAAGGCCAGCGTATGTTTTTCTCCGATCAGCGCCAGCCAGCGGGTGCCCAACTCCCGGGCTTGCAAACCTCCAGCATTGGGAACGAAGACCAGCAGCACGCCACCCGGTCGGAGCAGTCGGCCGAATGCTTCGAGCGTTGGTTTCAATACGGGCAAGTGTTCGAGAACGTGGCTCGTAAAGATCGCATCGAAATGGCCAGCGGGCAGATTTCCCAACTCGGCTACGTCGTCCATTATGCGAACGCCAAGGTGCTTCCGACCAAATGCGCTGCGCGGACGGGAGATTTCGAACCCAGTGGCATCAAAACCAGCCGCTGCAAGCTGCGCCACCCCGTAGCCCCAAGAGCACCCATAGTCCAGCACACGGCCACCTGGGAGGTGCGACCTTAACAACGCCACTTTCGAACTAAGATCCATCGGAGTGCCGGCGAAGTTGGCGGCCATCATCTGCTTGACGGAGTCCACGGAAAGCAGCTCTGTTTTCGGCCCTTCGCGGTAATCATGCTCGTAAAACTCCTTCGCGGATGGAATTTCGTCTTTGGGATAACGGAACTTGAGCAGGCAGTCGGGGCACTGACGCAGTTGAAGCACCAGTTTCTTTCGCTGCAACAGGCGGCTGTTGGAATCCCCACAGTAAGGACATTCCATGGACTGGCCGCGCAGTCGGCTGCCTAGGACTCGGAAGAGGAACTTCAGTCGGGCCATAATGTGACTTGAGTGCGGTCGGGTTTTGAGGTCGCCGGGGTTGTGGCGCTCGCTTTATCGCGCCATCCGTGCTTTCGCGTTAATGCCGTTATAGCCGGTGTCGAGCTTGATCAGTTCAAGGTTGGCTTCGGCAATCCAGGCGCGGAATTTTTTTAGACTTTGCGGCTGGTCATACGCCGGGCTTAACATGTCAAACACGCTCAAGGTCTTGATCTCCTTGATTTCATCAATGGTCTGATGGCCGCCGAAGGCCTCGTAGTTCAACCTGCCGATGGGGACTATCCGCGCCAGGACCGGACCAACGCCGGGCAGTGCATTGAGGCCGCGCTTCAAATCGTATGCCACGGAGATCACACAGGACCAGAAGGCATAGAGAGTTGTCGGGCGCCACCACTTGAAGAACGGCCTCAAGAGATACTTGAGGTTGAAAGCGTGCTTGAGCGGTTGGCTAAGGTAACAGTCCACGACGATTTCGCCTCCCGGCTTAAGCAGTGGCACCAAGCTCATGAAAGCTCGCTTCACATCCGGACAGTGCTGAAGCACGCCGAGGCAGTAAACCTTGTCAAATGTTCCCGCAGGAAAAGGGATGGCGTAAATGCTGGCCTGCGCGGCGTGGTGACGTGCTCGAAGTTCAGCTCCAAGGAGGTTCCTGTTGCAAGCCTCCACCGCCGCGCTCAAATCGAATGAGAAGACCTCAGCCCCAGTGTCGAGAGCGATCTCTGTGAAGCGCCCCGCCCCGCAGCCGGCTTCGAGTATCCTCTGCCCCCGTAGGTCACCCGGCCATTCAGTGGTCTGGTCAAACCGGGTTTTGCTCCATTCTTTCTGAACGCCCCCCACCTGAACCTTGGCGAATTTGTTCCACTGGTAACCGAACGAGGCGGCATAGTTGTCCGGCGGAACAAAGCGCGGGATGCCGCGAACGACGGGATACTCCGTCTTGCCATCCTCCGTCACGAGCAAGCCTTCTTTGATCTCGCCGTCCGATTCGATGTCCACCCGCTTAAGGCTGAGGCGTTGGTGGGTGTTGGGACACCGGTAAACATGAACATCAGAGTGCTTCATTTCAGTTTGATTGGGTTACTTGGACGTGGTCTCAGCAGGGCATGACCGGGAAGCGCTGCGGCACCTACCGCATTGCGGTGGTCGCAACGGATCATCACGCAAGAGTTGTGGCGCATCAGACGGGCTTCACGGCCTTGACGTAAAGACTGTAGCAATTATCCGCTGGAGCCGAATCCATCGCAACCACAGGGATCGCAGCCATCAGCAGCGGCGCGCACGGCGCATCGCCTGTCCTTGATCGGATGGTTTCGACAAGGTTCTTGAGCAACACCATCCGCGCGCCGCCCATGCCTTCGAAGGTCTCGATTTGGAATCCCAGCGGCTCCAGCAGTTCACGATAGCTCTCCATCGTGTAGCCGGGCCGCACATGGCCGCCCCACTCCTCCTTCAAATCCAGGCATTCGGCCACCCATTTCGGGTGCGTGGCAAACGGGCAGCACAGGTGCAGCGCGCCGCCGGGCTTGAGCAGGCGGAAAAATTCCCGGCAGACGCGCTGATCATCCAGGATGTGCTCCAACGTCTCGTAGCAGATGATCTCGTCGAACGATTCGTTGAGCGTGTGCAGATCGTAGAGGTTGAAGCGCTGGAAGGACAACTCACTCTTGGGCACGCCCAGCCAGCCGTTGTAAAAGGCCTCGGCCTTGTCGAGTTGGGGCTGCACGATGTTCAGGCCGCGCACCCGCGCGCCGGCTTTCCACGCCAGGTAGGAGAACCAGCCGTTGCCCGAGCCGGCGTCCAGCACGGTGCGCGGTCCCCGCTTCCAATGGCGCGACAGATGCACGCGCCGCCGGGTGAACATGTCCAAGCCCGGCATGAACCAATACCTGATCCGATTACGCATAAGCTTCCTTCGTCCCGGGCTTTCCCGTGTCAATAAACTCATGGATCAGGCGGTTGTGCGCCTGCACAAAACCATCCCACGTCCAGCGCGCCGCGCGCTGTCGCGACTCCTCACCCATCGCCGGCAGACGGCCGGGGTTGTCGGCGCACCACTGGAGCCGGTCCGCCAGCGCGGCGGCATCGCCCGCCGGCACCAGCCAGCCGTTCGCGCCGTCCTGCACAAAAGAGCCGCAGCCGGAGTTGCGCGTGGTGATGATGGGCAGCCCCGCCGCCATCGCCTCCAGCACGACATACGCGAAGCCCTCGGCCAGCGTCGGCAGCACCAGCACGGACGCGGTGCGGTAAAGCTCCCGCAGTCGCGGCTTCGGGACGGCCGGCGACATCCACACCTCGCCGGGCAGGTCCTTGGTGAATGTCGCGGGCAAAGTGTTGTTGCCCACCATCCACAGCTTCAGCCCGGTGTGACTCTTCAGCGCCCGCCAAGCTTGCAAGAGGTAATGCGTGCCCTTTCGTAGCGACTGCGAGCCGGCGCTCAGAAAGGTGACCTGATCCCGAGGGAAGTCCTGACGCTGTGGCTGCACCGGTGGCGCGGCCGACGGGAGCGAAACGATTTTCTCCGCCGCCACGCCCGCCGCGCGCAGCGTCTCGGCGACATAGTCAGATTGCGCCACGATCAAGTCCGCAAGCGCGAGTTCCTCCTCCTTGACGGCGTTGACACGGCTCAAGCTGGCTTCCAGGTGCCGGTCATATTCCGTGGCGGCTTCGGGAAACTTGCGCCGCTCCTCGCGAAGAATCTCCTCCAGCGTCCGGTAATGGGCGATGGGCTGCGCGAGCACGCACCGGCCGCCGGCCCGCTTCTGCGCGCGGAACGTCTCAAGCGAGGACAGCTCGAAGCCGTAGATGCACGCCACCCGGCCCGCCCAGCGGCGGGCGACGTGGCGGTCGTAGCCGCGCTCGGCCCACCACCACACGCGGTCCGTCCAGACCTCGTTGCGCGTGAGCCGGTGCGTGGCCACGCGCACAGCCTCGCGCCAGCCGTAGCCATGCACACAACCATCCAAAGTCTCGGGCACGCAGCGCCGTTCCAGCTCCCGGCCCAGCCCGCCGCCCAGTGCCCGCGCCCAACGATAACCACAGGCATTGCGGCTCCAGCCCAGCGTCGTCACGAACTCACGCAGCAGCCCCGCCTCGCGCAGACCGCGCGCCACCTCCAGCCCGCGGGCGCGCAGCGAGGGCGACGAAACCACGACGGAGGGAGCGGCCATTCAGCGGCGGTTTGCGGTGCGCAACCGGCGGAGGAACAGGCTCCACACCGCCAGGCGCCAGGCCGTGGGGAACTCCCGGAAAATGTCCCGGCGGCACCAGTCACGGCTTGGCCCGCGCAGCTTCGCCGGCAGGCGCTAGGCAAAGAGCGCCTGCGCCTCCTGTGCCACCATTTCCCGACGTCCGGCAAAGCCCCGCCAGCCCCAGCCCCAACGCAGGCTGTGGGAAAATCCCATCTTCGAGCGGTCCACGAACCAACGCGGCCAGCCATCAAGCTGCGACTTGAGCAGCGCCTTGGCGACCGGGCGGTGAAAGAGCAATTCGCGCGGCAGCGAGCGGGCAAACGCCATCACGTCCCAGTCGAGGAACGGGCACCGGGCTTCCAGCCCCTGTTCCGCCGAGGCCCGGTCCAGCCGCGCGTGCATGTGGCCGATCAATCCCTCCGTCACCGTGTGGCGTGCCCAGCCGCCGAACCACGGTGGCAGCGGAGGGCCACACCGCAGTTCGGCACCGCCCGTCCCGGCCTCCGCCGGCCGGACGCTCCAGTCC
>JBJTAU010000451.1:0-12789 GCA_046090965.1 Limisphaerales bacterium
GCGCCCACACGCGCTCGTCGCGGTTCGCGGTCATCACGTCGAACATCGTCAACTCGTGCTGGAGGACCGTGGCGTTGTTCTGCCCGTCCACGAAGGACAACGTCGAGCGCCCGCCGAAGACGTCGTTCGCGTCGCGCGAGCGGTAGCGCGCGTGCCAGTGCGATTCCTTGTCCTGCACGGCGGCGCGCAGCGACTCCAGCGAGCCGGACGCGCTCACGGACTTGCCGAGCAGCGCCTGCGCGATGACTTCCGCGAGCTGGCGGTTGCCGTCCTCGGTGAGGTGAACGCCGTTGATGGTGAGCGGCGTGCGCGCGGCCTTGAACAGCGCGAGCGACGGATGAAACAAGTCCACGAACGCCACGCCCGCTTCCTTCGCGGCGGCCTCGGTGGCTTTCGTGTAGGCCTCGAGCTGGACGTTGTGCGCCTTGCCATCCGGCACGTTCGGGTTGCGCGTGTCCTCGTGCGCGGTGGGGCTGAAGAGGACGATGCGCGGGAACGACTTGCCGTTAGCCTTCGAGCCGCGCGTGCGGCGGACGAAGTCAACGAGCTGCTTCTGGTAATCCTCCGGCTTGCCGTCGAACGACTCGTTGTAGCCGAAGAACGCGAAGACCACGTCCGCCTTCACGTGCTGGAGGTAGGTCGTGATGGACGGCACACCGCTGCTGCGCGGGTAGGAGTTCGGGCGGTCGCCGCTGGCGCTGAGGTTACGGAAGCGCACTTGCTGGCCGCCAAGCTGGCTCTGGAGCAACGTCTCAAACCAACCGTCGTGCTGCATGCGGTCGGGCAGGCCGTTGCCGAGGATGGCGACGTTGTCGCCCGCGCTAAACTTGAACGGCAGCGGGTCGCGGTAATCCGCCGGCACGTCCGCGAGCGGCGGGCCGGAGGGCGCGGCTTTCTTGCCGTCGTTCTTCTTCGCGTCGCCCTTCGCGGCGGCGACTTGCGTGACGCCCTTGCCCACCGGCTGACCGGGCTTCCCGTCGTAGTTGAGGTAAGCCAATTTTCCGCCGGCCTTCACATCAATCTCCATCCCCTGCGGCGCCGCGATGGCCGGCGCGCGGAAGACTTCCTTTCGGTCCGCGTCGAGCAACGCGAGCGTGAAACCATCGAGGCGGTTCTCGAAACCAGCGCGATTCCACACGCCAATCCTCTCGATGTCCTTCGCCGCGCCGAGGTCGAGTTCCCACCAGGGATTGGGAACGTTTTCCGGCGTGTGGGTCTGACCGCCCTTGCCGAAGTCGGGACTCTTGTTGCCATCAATCGCGCGCTCCGCTCCCGCGCCGTGCGCCGTGGCCGACTGCGTCGCCTTGCCCTCGCGTGCGATGTTTTTGCCGCCGCTGAACACTTCGACCTCGGCCAGCGTGAGCGTGCGTCTGTCACCGGGCACCTCGATGCGCACGAAGCGCGCGGGCTTGCCCGTGGCGACGGTGCCGGCGGCGGCTTTCGTGCCGCAGGTCGGGTCCGCTGCGTCGGGCTTGGCAGGCGCGGGCGCGGGCTTGGCTTCGGCCTTCTTCGGCTCGGCCTTTTTGCCCTCGCCCTTCTTTGCGGGCGGGTTGGGGTTCTTGGTGTTGTCGTTCGCGGGAATTGGACTCTCGAAGCCCGCATACATCTCCGGCTTGATGCCGCGCGCGTAGGCCCCGCCGTTGTAAGTGTTCGGCTTGAATGGCCCGACGAACGCGATGTTCAGATCCGGCTTGATGGCGCTCTCCAAACCGACCGCCCAGAAAATCCCGTTCAGCACGAGGCGGCGGTAGCCTTCGTTTGTGATGTCTTCCGATGTGCCGTAAAGCGTCGTGAAGACGCGGCCCGCCTGGCCGTTCGCGCCCTTGTACGTGCGCGTCCACTCCGTGGGCTGCGGGGGCGACGTCGCATCGGCGGGCGAGTCCGGCGTCATGCCGTTGAGCGGCTGGGCGACCGTGAGGATGTCGCCATCGGTCGGCTTGCCCACGTAGCCACCGACCTGCACCCAAATGTCTTTCACGCCGCGCAGGATGGGATGCGACGCCTTGTCCGGCACCATCGTGATGCGTGTGCTCTGGCGATGGTTCTGGCCGTAGTGCCCGACCCAAGTTTGCCCGAGGACTTGGTGGCCGAAGCCAAGTTCGTAGCCGGGTTCCTTCGCGTTGTAATTGTATTTGGCGAACGGCTCCTTCGTCCCGCTGAACGCGTGCGTCGCCGTGCGCAAGCCGACGACCGGCCCGCCGCGTTTGAGGTAGGCGTCGAAGTGCTTCATCTGCTCCTCAGGCAGGTGCTGGAAGCGCAGAAAGACCACCGCGAGATCGGCGGACGCGAGGGCTTCGAGGCCGGGGATGTTCGACGGATCGCCCGCGCTGATGTTGCCCTCGGCATCAATGTCGAACAGCACGGTGCACTTGAAGCCGTGGTGCTTGGCGAGGATGCGCGCCATCGCCGGCAACGACTCCTCCGAGCGATACTCGTGGTCGCCCGCGATGAAGACGAGGTGCTTGCCCTTGCCCGGGCCGTCAGTGCCTTGGAAAACGAGGGGAGCGGCGGACGCCACCGACGCGAAGACGAGACCCAGCAAGAGACGGAACAGACATTTCATAGGGCGGGCAGGCTAGCGGAAATGCCCTGCGGGACAAGCCCCTTGAACAGGTGAATTTATTCCAAACGCCATTCGGTGGAACGCATGAAGAACCGCGACGTGTTTCTTCTCCGCCCTCCGGCAAATGGAGAAGGTTCGCTGCCACCGCCCCTACTTCTTCGCCGGTGCAGGATGAGCCGCCAGATTGCCGAGCACTTGCTTCAGCTGCGTGTGCGCGGCGGCATCGGCGGGCAGGGCCTTCGCTTGGAAGGCGGGCAGCAGCTTTTCCCACACGAGGTTCAACTGCCCCTGCATATTCCCGGTCTGCGCCGTGATGGCGATGACCGCGTCGTGCTCGGGCAGCACGAGACAAATCTGTCCGTCGCGGCCGTCGCCGCGGAACGCGTTGTTCTGGCAGCGCCAGAACTGGAAGCCGTAGCCCTGCCGCCAGTCAGGGTTCTTGCCGCTCGGGGCCTTGTCGTTCTCGACTTGCTTCGAGGTCGCGGCCTCAACCCACTTCTCGGAGAGCAACTGCCGACCGTTCCACTTGCCCTTCTGCAAGTAGAGCTGGCCGAACTTCGCGATGTCCTCCGTGCGGATGCTCAGGCCGTAGCCGCCGAGCGAGTAACCCTCCGCGCTCTTCGCCCACGCCGCGCCTTCGATGCCCAGCGGCTCGAACAGGCGCGGCTGCAAATACTCCAGCGCCGTCTTGCCCGTGGCCTTGGTCACGATGGCCGAGAGCATGTAGCTGCCCGGCGTGTTGTAGCGGAACCACGTGCCGGGCTTGTGCTCGACCGGATGCGCCAGGAACTCCCGCACCGACGGCCCGGTCTCGAAGCTGAACTTCGGCTCCGTGTCGTGCCCGCCGCTCATCGAGAGCAGGTCGCGCACGCGCATCGCCTTGAGGTTTTCCGAAGGATTGGCAGGCGCTTCGGCGGCGAAGAACTTCAGCACCGGATCATCGAGGTTCAACTTCCCCTCGGCCACCGCCAGCCCGACGGCCGTCGCGTCGAAGCTCTTGCTCAACGACCACATCACATGAGGCTTCTCGGCGGACTCAGGCTTCCACCAACCCTCGGCCACCACTTGCCCGTGCCGCACCAGCATGAAGCTGTGCATCGTGTGGATGGTCTGGTCCGCCGCCTCGACGTAGGCGCGGATGGCCGCCGAGGAAATGCCCTGCGCCTCCGGCGCGCTGCGCGGCAGCGCCTTGCCGGCGGCGTGGGCGGAGAGCGCGGCCGCAAGCAGCAGCGCGATGACGAAGGGAAACCGACGGAGCGGAATGTTCATGATGCTTTGAGGAAAGGATGGGCCGCTGCGCTACTTAAGTCACGCCCGGTTCAGCGCGCTGAGGACGGCCTTGATGGAGGCGAGCTCGATGTTCGTGTCCACGGCGGCACCCCAGCGGACCTTGCCGTCGGCGAGCTTGATTTGGATGTAGCTGATGGCGCTCGCGCCCTCGCCGGCGCTCAAGGCGTGCTCGCGGTAGTTGGTCACCTCGAACTTCGGCGCGCCGCCGTTTTGCAGCGCGTTCACGAACGCGGCGATGGGACCGTTGCCTTCGCCGGTGAGCTTTTGTTCTGCGCCGTTCTTGCGAAGGCTGGCGCGGCAGCGGAAGACGCCGTCCACGCCGTCCGCGTGGAAGTGGATGAGCGACCATGGCGTCGTGCGCTCGACGTATTCCTTCCAAAACATCGCCTTGAGTTCTTCGCCCTTCACCTCGCGGCCCAGCGCGTCCACGAGGTCGTTGGCGATGGGACCGAACTCGCGCTGCATATCCTTGGGCAGCTCGATGCCGAATTCCGATTCGAGCAGGTAGGCCACGCCGCCCTTGCCGGATTGGCTGTTCACGCGAATGACTTCGCGGTATTCGCGGCCGATGTCGCTCGGGTCAATCGTGAGATACGGCACGTCCCAATGCGGGTTGGGAGTTGAGGGTTGAGGGTTGAGAGTCTTTTGCTCCCATTCCGCCAAACCTTTCTTGATGGCGTCCTGATGCGAGCCGCTGAAGGCCGTGAAGACGAGTTCGCCCGCGTAAGGCTGGCGCGGCGGCACGGTCATGCCGGTGCAGCGCTCATAGACTTCGCGCAGCGCGTTGAGGTCGCTGAAGTCCAGGCGCGGGTCAATGCCGTGCATGTAGAGATTCATCGCCACGGTCACGACATCGAGGTTGCCGGTGCGCTCGCCGTTGCCGAAGAGCGTGCCCTCGACGCGGTCCGCGCCGGCGAGCATTCCCAGCTCGGTGGCGGCGGTGCCGGTGTTACGGTCGTTGTGCGTGTGGAGCGAGCTGAGGCGGGAGTCGCGGCGCTTGATGTTCGTGCAAATCCACTCGATTTGGTCGGCGTAAACGTTCGGCATCGCGACCTCGACCGTGTCGGGCAGGTTCAAAATCATCTTCCGCTGCGGCGTGGGCTGCCACACGTCCATCACGGCCTCGGAGACTTCCTTGGCGTATTCCACCTCGGTGGCGGAGAAGCTCTCGGGCGAATACTGAAGCGTCACATCCGTGCCCTTGAGCCGATGCAACCGCTCCTGAATCAGCTTCGCCCCGTTCACGGCGATGGCCTTGATCTCGTCCTTCGACTTGCCGAAGACGACGCGGCGCTGGGCGGGCGAGGTGGAGTTGTAGAGGTGGATGATGACCTTCTTCGCGCCAACGAGCGACTGCACGGTCTTCTCAATCAAATCCTCGCGCGCCTGCACGAGCACCTGGATGGTGACGTCGTCGGGGATGTGGCCCTTTTCGATGAGCAGGCGGTTGAAGGCGAACTCGGTGTTGGACGCGGACGGGAAGCCGACTTCGATCTCCTTGAAGCCGCACTTCACCAGCGCCTGAAACAGTTCGAGCTTCTGCGCGACGTTCATGGGCACGGCGAGCGCCTGGTTGCCGTCGCGGAGGTCCACACTGCACCAGATGGGCGCGTGCGCGAGCGTGCGCGCGGGCCATTGGCGATTGGGCAGGTGAACGCCGGGGAACGGCCGGTATTTGGTGACGGTGTCTTTCAGCATGGGCGTGAGGCGCTAGTTTTTGCCACAGATGGACACAGATGAAACGCAGATGGAGATGAATTAGGAAGGCAGGAAGGCAGGAAAAAACTCCAATCGGCAGAAGCGTGCGCCTTCCTGCCTTCCTGCTTTCCTGATTCAAATCTGTGTTTCATCTGTGTGTATCTGTGGCTCAAAAAACAAAAACCCCGCCACCGGTTCGGCAGCGGGGTTCTCGAAATCGTTGTGCGTGAAATCAGAACCCGACCGCCGCGCCGGCCAGCAGCGCGCGAAGCGAAAGTCGAAGGTTCAGCATGTCAGTCACGGTGCGAGTTGTAGGCGGGCGGGTGCGCCGGGTCAATTGGTTTGTCACGACCAGCCCAACTCAAAGCGTGTTGCCGGGGCCGCCGATGGTGCAGCGTGGCGAGGCGGCGACATTGGTGCCAGGGAGATAGCGTCCATGGTCGGGGCAGACGGGCAAAACGGAACCTCTCATGTAGGCGAGCAACGTGGTGTCACTTAACGAGTAGGTGTCGGTCGCGGCCTTCTTTTCTTCCAAAGCCCACTGCTGCACCGCTCCGTCAATCTGCTTTAGGTTCGCAATGCAGGCATTCTTCGCGCGGACATTGCGAGCTAGGATAAAATTCCGTGCGCCGATTCCGATCACCGTTGCCAAAACGATGAGCAGTGCAGCAAATCCCCACGCCTCCCAGCTTGAACCAGAGCTTTGCGGTGTGGCGTCGTCGCTCATGCCGGGCGCGTCAGTCGCTCTTCTTTGGTGAACGCGGCGGCTTCACGCTCGCGCCGGGGTCGTTGCGCTGCGGGCGGCGCGTCTCGTATTCGCCCTTGCCCAGCTTCTTTAGCACGGTGAAGCCGGCGTTGGTCGCGTCCTTCACGTTGAACTTCTTGAAGATCTTCGGCGAGTAGAAGGTGCCGAAGACCTTGCGCACCGGCTTGCGGCACGCGGGGCATTCCGTGAGCGGCTTGGCGTCGAGCGGTCGGCGCAGCGTGAAGCGGCCGCCGCAGGCCTTGCAGTCGCCGTCGCAGAGTTCGTCTTCGTAGAGTGGCATGGTTTCAACTCGTGCTCGTAATCCTAATCTTAATCCAGCTCCCGCGTGTGGCCGCAGGGAGCGGGATTAAGATTACGATTAAGATTAAGAGCAGGAGGAAAAAGCTCAACCCGCCACGCAGGCCGCGAAGCCCGCGCGGATGCCGACCTCGTCCAGTTCCTTGCCGATGAAGACGAGCTGGTTGCCGCGCTTCTCACCGACGTTCCAGAAGCGCTCCGGCTCCACATCGAACATCATCTGCACGCTCTGGAAGATCACGCGCTTGGGCACGCCCTGGATGTGCAGGATGCCCTTGGCGCGGTAGATGTTCTCGCCGCCCTTTTGAAGCAACTCATTCAGCCACGCCTCGGTCTTCTTCAGGTCGAGCGGGCGCTCATCCAAAATGTGGAAGGAACGCACCGCGTCATCGTGCCGGCCCGCGTGGTCATGCGCGTGGCTCTCGTGGTCGCAATGCTCGCCGTGCTCATGGTCATGGCCGCAATCGTAGTCGTGGCTATGCGCGTGACCGTGATCGTGATCATGATCGTGGTCGTGCCCGCAGTGATCGTCGCACTCGTGGCCCGACTCGCCATGCGCGGGCTTGGCGGCGGGGATTTCCAACGGCGAGTTCAAGTCGCGCGCGCGGGTGTTGAAGATCTGCTTCATGTCCACCTGCGAACGGTGGGTGCGATGGATCTTCGCCAGCGGGTTGATGCGACGGATGCGTTGCTCCACGCGGTTCAGGTCCGCTGGCGTGGCGAGGTCGGTCTTGTTCAGCAGGACGATGTCGGCGAACGCGACCTGCGGCAGCGCCTCGGGGGCCTTGTCCAGCACGCCCTCCAGGTGCCGCGCGTCGGCGACGGTCACGATGGCGTCGAGCCGGAGCTTCTCCTGAAGCTGTGGCAGGTAGAACGTGTGCGCGATGGGGCTGGGATCCGCGAGGCCCGTGGTTTCGACCAGCACGTAGTCGAAGCGTTTCTGGCGCTTGAGCAGGTCGGCGAGTGTCTTGACGAGATCGCCACGCACGCGGCAGCAGAGGCAGCCGTTGTTCAGCTCCACGACCTCCTCGTCCGCGTTCAGGACGAGCTGGCCGTCAATGCCCACCTCGCCGAATTCGTTGATGATGATCGCGCACTTGTAGCCGTGCGGCTGGGTGAGCAGGTGCTTGAGCAGCGTGGTCTTCCCCGCGCCCAGAAAGCCTGTGAGCACTGTGACGGGAACGGATTTGTCGGTCTTTGCGTCAGCCATAATGCAGCGGCGCGGACGGTAGTGGAGCCGCTCCGCGGGCGCAACTCCGGCTCACCGCTCGTAAAGGCGGCGCAACTCCGGCAACGGAACGCCGCGGTAGTAGCCCAGTGTCACCCGCCACATCAGCGCATAGGTTCGCAGCACGCCCAGCTTGCGAAACTTGCGCGCCGAGGTGGCGACCGTCGCATCCGCCAGCGCGAGGCGACCCAACGGGCGCAGCCGCCGACACAATTCGAACTCCTCCATGAGCGGCACATCGGGCACGCCGCCGATGCGCGCCAGCGTTTCGCGTCGGAGGAAGATCCCTTGATCCGCCATCACGCGCCGCGCGACCAGCATTCGCCACCAGCACTTGAAGCGCGAGCCGCGCACGAGCCAGTTCGGTGGGTCGCGGAAGACTTTGTAGCAACCGCCGGCCACCACCCCGGGGCGGGCGAGGCAAGTCTGCAGCGCACGCCCGGCCTGCGGTGGCACCCAAGTATCCGCGTGGAGGAAGAAGATGATTTCTCCCGTCGCCCGCTCCGCCCCCGCGCGCATCTGACCGCCACGACCCGGCGCGCAGTTCGCCACTACGCAGCCCGCTGCTTCGGCCAGCTTCACGGTGTCATCGCGGCTTCCGCCGTCCGCAATGATGGTTTCCTTGACCTCCGGCACCCGCCCCAGCCGCCGCAATGTCTCGGGCAGCTCCGCCGCCTCGTTCAGCGTCGGGATGACCACGGAGATGCAACGGGCGGACTCGCTCACGGGCCCAGCGTAATGGAGCCGCCGGTTCGGCACAGCCGCCAAATCACGGCTTCCCACCACCGCGGGTGGGCAGGCTCAGACGTTGAACTTGAAGAGCATCACGTCGCCGTCCTTGACCACGTATTCCTTGCCCTCCATGCGGTAGAGGCCCTTCTCGCGCGCGTGCGCGACCGAGCCGCAGTCCACGAGATCCTGGTAGGCGACGGTTTCGGCCTTGATGAAGCCGCGCTCGAAGTCGGTGTGGATGACGCCCGCCGCCTTGGGCGCGGTGTCGCCGGCGTGGATGGTCCAGGCACGGACCTCCTTCTCGCCCGCCGTGAAGTAGGTGCGCAGGCCAAGCAAGTGGTAAGTGCCGCGAATGAGCGCGCCCACACCGCTTTCGTCCACTCCAAGTTCCTTGAGGAACGCCTTCGCCTCCTCGGGCGAGAGGTCAATCAGGTCGCTCTCGATCTGCGCGCTGATGACGGTCGCTTCGCAGGCGAGGTGAGTTTTGGTGTAGTCGCGGACCTTCTGCACGTAGGCGTTGGTCTCGGCGGTGGCGAGGTCGGACTCCTTCACGTTGCAGGCGAAGATGGTGGGCTTGTCCGTGAGCAGCCAGAACGTGCGGGAGATGTGCTTCTCCTCGGGCGTGAGCTGCACGGAGAGCGCGAGCTTGCCCTCGTTGAGCACGGGCTCGAACTTCGCCAGCACGGCGTCCTCGGCCACGGCGGCCTTGTCGCCGCGCTTCACATCGCGCTGGATTTTCTCGCGGCGCTTCTTCACGGACTCGAGGTCGGCGAGAACGAGTTCGGTGTTGATGACCTCGATGTCGCGCACGGGGTCCACGCTGCCGGAGACGTGGTGGATGTCGGCGTCCTCAAAGCAGCGGACGACCTGCACGATGGCGTCCACCTCGCGGATGTGCGTGAGGAACTTGTTGCCCAAGCCCTCGCCCGCGCTCGCGCCCTTCACGAGCCCGGCGATGTCCACGAACTCGATTGCCGCCGGGATGACAACGTTCGTCTTGGCGATTTTCTGGAGCACCCCGAGCCGTTCGTCCGGCACGGTGACGACGCCGACGTTGGGATCAATGGTGCAGAAGGGGTAGTTCGCCGCCTCGGCCTTGCGGGTGCGGGTGACGGCGTTGAACAGGGTGGACTTGCCGACATTGGGCAAGCCGACGATTCCGGCTTTCAACATAAGGGGCGCGAGCGTGCGCGGCGGTGAAGCCTTTGCAAGCGCAAAGGCGGCTAGTCCACCGTATCCATCTGCGCGCCGGGGCAGAACTCGGCGCTGGCCATGCGGCGGCGGCTGCCGGTCATGCGGGCCTCGTGCGGGGCATTGGGCCGCAGCATGCGCGGCTGCCGCTCGCGGTCGCCCGCGCCGCGCACCACGGGGATGGGCGCGCCGGTGTTGATGTCCAAGCCGGTGACATACATCGCGGCGGAACCGGTCATCGGCAGCGGGATGAAGTCCTGCACTTGCTGCAAGTTCCATTTCTCCTGCTTCAAAAACTTCTCCACCGCGCCCATCTCCTCCTCGGTGCAGCCGGGGAAGCTCGAGATGAAATACGGCACGAGATACTGCTCCTTGTCCACCGCTTCGCTCAGGTCGAAGAACTTCTCCATGAACGCCGGGAAGTCCCCTGCGGGCTTGCGCATGCGCCGCAGCGTGGCGGGGTCCATGTGCTCGGGCGCAACCTTCATGTGGCCGCTCACGTGATTCTGCACCAGCTCCTTCATGTATTCCGGCGTGCGGAGCGCCACGTCCATGCGGATGCCCGACTGCACGAAGACGTGCTTCACGCCGGGCTGCGATCGCGCGCCGCGCAACAGGTCGAGGCCGGCCTTTTCATCAATGCCGAACACCGGGCAGATCGTCGGCCAAAGGCAGCTCGGGCGATGGCACTTCTTGCACTCGGGCGCGTGACCGTTCTTTGCGCCGTAGAGATTCGCCGTCGGCCCGCCGAGGTCGGAGACGGTGCCGCGAAAGGTGTCGGACTGCGTAAGCTTGCGGATTTCCTTCATCACCGATTCCTGACTGCGGCTGGAGAGAAACTTGCCTTGGTGAAAACCCAGCCCGCAGAAGGTGCAGCCGCCCGCGCAGCCGCGCGAGACGATGATCGAGTCCTTGATGGGCGCGAAACCCGGCACTGGCTCGGTGTAGCTCGGGTGCGACGCGCGCATGAACGGCAGCTCGTAAAGCGCGTCGAGGTCCGCGCCGTCCACGGGGAAGGCGGGCGCTTCCTGCAAGACCGCGCGGTTGCCGTGCATCTGCACGAGGCGCTTGCCGGAGTAAGGCGTTTGTTGCGCCTCGACGACTTTGGTCAGCCGCATCAAGTGCGTCTTGTCCGCCTGCAATTCCTCCCACGACGGCAGCTTGATGCAGTCCGAGAAGTCCGCCGCCACCGTGGCCTTGCCGCCGAGGAAGAGCGCCGTGCCGCGGATGCCGGAGAAGTCTTTGTTGCCCGCGCGCAGGCGCTTCACGATTTCGCGCACGGCCACTTCGCCCATGCCATAGACAAGCACGTCGGCCTTCGCGTCGGCCATGATGGAGGGCTTGAGTTTGTCCTCCCAGTAATCGTAATGCGCCACGCGCCGCATGCTCGCCTCCATGCCGCCGAGCACGACCGGCACGCCGGGGAACGCGCGCCGCGCCATCTGCGAATACACTACGGCCGCGTGGTTCGGCCGCCGACCCGGCACACCGCCCGCGCTGTAAACGTCGTCCTTCCGCTTGTGTCGCGCGGCGGTGTAGTTCGACAACATCGAGTCAAGGTTGCCCGCAGTGACGCCGACGAAAAGTTTCGGCGCGCCCATGCCGGTGATGGATTCGATCTTCGTCCAGTCCGGCTGCGCGATGATGCCCACGCGGCAGCCGTCCGCCTCCAGCACGCGCCCGATCATCGCCGCGCCGAACGACGGATGATCCACATACGCGTCGCCGGTGATGATGAGCACGTCGAGCGCGTCCCAACCGCGCGCGTCCATTTCGACGCGGGTCATGGGGAGGAACCCGCGCGTCTCGGCTTCAGAAAACTTGGGCAAGGCAGCCATTGCGGGCGGAAGGATGCGTCAAGGCGGACCGTTAAGCAAATGCAAGCCCCACAGAACCCGCCTTGGAGCTTGATTTGATTTGCGCCTTTGCCAGATAGTCGCCCCGTTCGCCAGCGCACTTTAGCAAGAAAGCTTGTCGGGCGGCGAACACTGGAATGAGCCGGTGCCGGATGCTGGTGCTTTATTCGGGACGCGTGCAGGGCGTCGGCTTTCGCTACACGGTGAAGCAGGTGGCGGCGGGTTATGCGGTCTCTGGCACGGTGCGGAACCTGCCCGATGGCCGCGTGGAATTGATGGCCGAAGGCGAGCGCGACGAGTTGGAAGCCTTCCGGCAGGGCATCCGGGACGCCGGGCTGGATGGGTTCATCCGGCAGGAAGATGTCCAGTGGGCAGAGGCCCGCAGTGGCTTACGCGGTTTTGAAATAGTCCGTTAAACGTCGTTCAATGAAATACGCGATCATCGCCGACATCCACGCCAACTGGGAAGGGCTCCAAGTTGTGCTGGCGGATGCGCAGGCCAACAAGGTCACCCACTACGCATGCCTCGGCGACGTCGTCGGCTACAACGCCAACCCCAAGGAATGCCTCGACGTGGTCCGCTCGATGGGCATGCCCGTCGTCAAGGGCAACCACGACGAATACTGCTCCGTTGACGCCGCGCTCGAAGGCTTCAACCCCCACGCTGCCGAGGCCGTCAACTGGACCCGCGCCCAGCGCGCCGAGCAGGACATCCTCTGGCTCCGCGTGATGCGCTTCATCCGCCTCGTCAGCAATTTCACCATCGTCCACGCGACGCTCGATGGCCCCAAGCGCTGGGGCTACGTGTTCGACAAGCTCGCCGCCGCCGCCAGCTACACCTACCAGAACACCGGCGTCTGCTTCTTCGGCCACACGCACGTCCCGGTGGCCTTCGGCCGCGACGCCACCGTCCGCGGCGGCACCTACTCGAAGTTCAAGGTCGAAGCCGGCAAGAAATACTTCGTCAACGTCGGCAGCGTCGGCCAACCGCGCGACGGCAATCCCAAGTGCGCCTACGTCATCTACGACATGGACGAGCAGACCATTGAGCTGCGCCGCTTGGACTACGACATCGCCACGGCCCAGGCCAAGATTCGGGCCGCCGGCCTGCCTGAGCGCCTTGCCGAGCGGCTCGCGCTTGGCAAGTGAGGCTCCGGGCACCGCCAGG
>JBJTAU010000452.1:0-5971 GCA_046090965.1 Limisphaerales bacterium
GCGGCCATGCCGGCGAGCTTCGCGATCGTGAAGATGTTTTGCACCACCCCGCCGAAGCGCACGCCAAGGTAGTTCACCGTGGTGAGCACGACGATGACGGCGGCGGCGAGGCACTTCACGCCGAACTCCTTGAACGGTGCGATGTCGCCGATGAGCGGGACGTGGAAGGACCAGCCAGCCGTCGCGCCGCCGAGTTCAGGTAGCGGTTGCAGCCGCGTGAAATACTCGGCGAACACATAGGCCAGCGCCGCGATGCTGCCGGTCTGGATGACCGCGAAGACCGCCCAGCCAAACAGCCACGCGGTGAACGGCCCATACATCCGCTCGAAGAAGACGTATTGCCCGCCGGTCTCGGTGATGAAGCTGGAGATCTCCGCGTTGGTGAGCGCACCGAAGAGCGTGATGACGCCCGCGAGCACCCACACCGAGAGCAGCAGTTCCGTGGAGCCGAGCTGACCCGCCATCACGCCCGGCTTGCGGAAGATGCCCGAGCCGATGACACCGCCCACTACGAGCATCGTGGTGGTGAAAAGGCCGAGCGCGGGCACGAGTTGGCCGGGGCGCGGGTTAGGGTCGTTCGGCGTGGCCATCGGCGGTGACGCGGACTGAGTGCCAGTGGGCGCGGGGTTGCGCAATGCAAAAGGATCACGGGACGCAGAACGGGACGGACTGAATCTTCCCGACCCACGCCCAGGCAGGGGATCTGTGCTCAAGGTGGGTGACGAATCGCCAAGGTCCGACCAATTCAGATAGTGGTCGGACTCACGCCGCCAAGCTCCGACGGGATAGTCGTGCGTGCGCTGTCAATCGCCCTGGACTCAGACTTTGGCCGCCGTGTCTGCATCACGAAGTCCAGAGACCAGCGGTTCCTCCGCTTGCCCAAATGCCAGTTGCACTGGCCTGTCTTGGCAGTCTCCTTTTCATCCGGCAAACTCTGGGCCGTGCCTGCGAATCTTCTCGAACTGCCCGGCCTGAGCGTGACGCTCGACCGCCTCGTCTATGCGCCCGAGTTGCCCGCGCCACCGGACAAGCCGCATTCGTTCGTCTATCTCCTCAGCATCCACAACGGCTCCGACCGCACCGTCACCATCAAGGGCCGCAAGTGGGTCGTCACCAATGCGCGGGGCGAAGTCACGGCCATCGAGGGCGACGGCGTGGTGGGCGAGTTCCCCGTGCTGCGACCCGGTGAGAAGTTCAGCTACAACAGTCGCCACATCCTCGATACCTCGCGCGCCCTCGCCGAGGGCAGCTACCTCGGCGTCGATGAACACGGCGTGCGCGTCGTGGTGCGCATCCCGAGCTTCGAGATGACCGTGCCCGGCGGTGCCGGGCCCAAGGAAATGTGGGCGTGAGGAGCGGCGTTGCGAAACGGTTTGATGAACGGTCGGTTCAGCGTGGACGCGGCGAGGCAGCCCGGTATCTTGCGACCACGCTCTCATGAACCCTGAGCCAACCGATTCCCCTATAGACCACGCAACTACACGCCGGCTGCGCCGCGCCACGCTGCTGTTTCCCCCCGCGGGCTTGTGGCTGCTCTGGCGCGGGCCCGCGTCGGTCGCGCGCAAGCTGCTCGGCACGCTGGGCATCGCACTCTTCGCCGTGGTTTATGTGGTGGTGCTTGGGTTCCTGGTGCTGTATCCGCTGCACAAGTTCACCGGGTTGCGCTTCGAGATGCAGGGCCGGCCGATTCCCGTTCCGACCTGGCAGGGCACCGATTACGCGCGGCTGGAGAAGGCCCGCGCGGGGAAGGCGACTTCGCCGGCCGCGCCAGCCGTGCCAACGCCAGCGGCCACCAACGCCGCGCCTTACTGGACTGACTTCCGCGGCCCGAACCGCGATGGCCATTACACCGAACAGCCGATCAACGTGGACTGGGCGAAGTCCCCGCCAAAACTGCTTTGGAAGCAACCCGTCGGCGGTGGCTACGCGTCGTTCGTGGTCGCGGACGGGCTCGCCTTCACCATCGAGCAGCGGCGCGAACAGGAAGCGGTGACGGCCTACGAAGTCGCGACCGGACGTGAGGTCTGGGCGCATCCTTATGCGGCGCACTTCCAGGAGTGGATGGGCGGCGAAGGCCCGCGCGCGACGCCTACCTGGCACGCAGGCAAGGTGTATTCGCTCGGCGGCACCGCGCAGTTCCGCTGTCTCGATGCCGCGACGGGCAAGCTGCTTTGGCAGCACGATCTGCTCGCCGAACACAGTTGCACCAACCTCTACTTCGCGGCGAGCGCGTCGCCGCTCGTGGTTGACGATCGCGTCTTCGTGCTCGCCGGCGCACCACAGGGTCGCGATGGGCGGATGCTCTTTGCCTACGACAAGACGACCGGAGTGCTTGCGTGGAAGGCACACGAAGACAAAGCCGCTTACTCCTCGCCGATGCTCGTGACGCTCGCGGGTGAACGCCAACTGCTCGTCCACTCCGCGACGCATCTGCTCGGCGTCGCGCCCGCCGATGGCAAGGCGCTCTGGCGCTTCCCGTGGCGCGTGGAGTTCGACAACGCCATCGCGCAGCCCATCGTGACCGGCACGAACCGGCTCGCCTTGAGTGCGGGCTACGGCAAGGGCGCGGTGGGCTTGGAGTTGCAGCGGACGGAAAAGGGCTTCACCGCGCAGGAGCGCTGGCGGAACAAGTTTTTGAAAAACAAGTTTACCAGTTCCGTGCTACACAACGGCCACCTCTACGGCCTCGACGAAGACATGCTGGTGTGCCTGGACGCGGACACGGGCGAGCGCCGTTGGAAGGACGGTCGCTACGGCTACGGCCAGTTGCTGCTCGCCAGCGGCCACCTCGTCATCCTCTGCGGCGACGGCGACCTCGCACTCGTGCAGGCCTCGCCCGAAGGTCACCACGAACTCGCCCGCATATCAGCGATCAAGGGCAAGACGTGGAACCACCCGGCGCTCGCGGGCGGAAAACTTTTCGTCCGCAACGCCATCGAGATGGCGTGCTTCGACCTCAGCGTGAAGTGAACGCCTGGCTGGTCCTTCCTACCGCAGCTGCACACCACTGGCAGTCAGCCGCGAGCAGCGGAAGCAGGCCGCGTCACGGCCGTCGGCTTCAGGAGCGAGCTTACTTCCGACTGCGTCAGCGCGCGCCATTTCCCCTCCGGTAGTTCGCCCAGGCGGATGGGGCCAATCTGGGTGCGTTGGAGGCGTTCGACCAGCAGGTTCTGCGACTCGAAGAGGCGGCGCACTTCACGGTTCTTCCCCTCGGCGAGTTCGAGTTCGACGATGCTGTGCGAGTTGCTCGCGTCCACGATGCGCGCACGCTCGGCCTGGAGCGTCTCGCCCTCGTGCTCCACGCCCTGCATGAAGCGGTGGAGCATTACCGGCTCGACGCGTCCTTCGACGATGGCGCGGTAGCACTTGCGCACGCCGTAGCGCGGGTGCGTGAGGCGCAGGGTGAACTCGCCGTCGTTGGTAAGGAAGATCAACCCCTCGCTGTCACGGTCGAGCCGGCCAACCGGGTGCAGGTGCGCCCACTCGCGCGGGAGGAGATCGGTGACGATGCGGCGCTCCAGCTCGTCGCTACGGGTGGAGAGGAAGCCCCGCGGCTTGTTGAGCGCGAGGTAGAGCTTGCGTTTGAACTTGAGCGCGCGGCCCTCAACCTTCACCTCGTCGTGCAGCGGATCCACCTTGGTGCCGAGTTCCTTGACGACGCGTCCGTTGACCTCGACGAGGCCGTTGACGATCAGGCGCTCGCCGGCGCGGCGGGAAGCCACGCCGGCCTCGGCGAGAAATTTTTGCAGGCGGACTGACACAAGTGAAGACAGCCGTCGCACCTCGCGGCGGACGGCTTCCCGTGAAAGATCAGCAGGGACGTGGCGCGGGAACGGTGCTTACACCGGAGGCTTGGTCTTGCGCAGGCCCGTGACGCGGTTGCCTTCCTTCCAGGCGCCGGCCTTGCGAAGGATTTCGACGCGCTCGTAGCGCTTCAAGACGTTGCGCTTCGCCCCGAGGGTGCTGGAGGCGCGGAGACTGCGATGCTGTGACATAACTTCTGAAAGTGTTGCCCGTGCGGACCGCCCGAACGGAGCGCGGTTTCTAGCACACGTCCGCCGGGATGCAAACGGTTATTTCAGGCGGCTTACTTCAACTTCTTCAACTCCGCGTCCGTCCAGGCGGACTCGCGCCCGGCGGTGGCGGCGCGGACCTTCTTCACGAAGTCCGGAGCGACGGGGTCGAAGTCGTGATCCCACGAGCGGCGAATGTAGGTCATCACGGCGGCGATCGTCTCGTCATCGAAGGTGCCGTGGCCGGGCATGTCCATGTCCCACTTCTTGCCGAGGACGGTGAGGGGGCCGCCTACGCCGTGGAGGATGATGCGCGCGAGGCGCTCGGGTGAACCGGCCACCCACTCGCTGTCCACGAGCGGCGGGGCAAGGCCGTCCTGGCCGTAGCCGTGGGGCTGATGGCACGCGGCACACGTCGCCTCGAAGAGTGTCTTGCCCGTGTCGAAGCGGGCTTGCTCAGCAGTGGTGAGCGGCTTGATGACGGGCAAGGTCACACCAGGTTTGCCAGGCCATACGACGACTTGGTTGAGCTTCTTGACGGCGGCTTGCACGGCTTTGTCGCTGGACTGTGCGAGCGCGGCAAGCGCGGGCGGCTCGGCGGCGAGCTTCACGTATTTCACCCGCGGCGGCGGCTCGCCTTTCTTTGCAGCGGGCGGGTTCACGTTGAGGCTCGCGAGCACGGCGAGGCTCTGCCACTGGGGCGTATCCTTCCGGGTGACGAGTTCAAGCAAGCGGTTCACACGATCGCCGCGCGCCTGCTGGAAGAGGTTGCGCGCAAGCGTGCCGATGAAGCCTTCGCCACCGCTGACTTTGCCTTTGTCCGCCCACGATTTGTCGGCAGCGACGCGTTCGAGCAGCTCGACTTCGCGGACGGCGAGGCCACTGATGAGGGCGTCACGGAGCAGTGGGTTCGCGCCGGCGTTGCGGGCAAGTGTGGCCATCGCGGCTTCGGCAGCGGGGGACTTCGCTTCGCCGAGGGTGAAGGCGAGCTGGACTTGAACCTCGGTGTCTTGCGTGCTGGCCAAAGCGGTGAGCGCGGGGAGAACCTTCGCCTGATCGGAAGTCTTTAGCAGCGGCTCGGCGACGCGCGCGGCGGCGGCGCGGACTTTCGGGTGCTTCTCCTTCGCGAGCGCGGCGAGCACGGTGTCGGTGTCGAGCTGGCCCATGCCGTCGAGCGTCCAGAGCGCGTGCAAGCGGGCGCGCGGGTCGGCGGCGCCGAGCGCCAACTGCTTGAGCGGCGCGAGCGCGGCGGCGGGCTGCTTCTCGACCAGCAGGCGCTGCGCGGTGTCGCGCCACCAACCGTTCGGGTGCGTCAGCGCCTTGACGAGATCGGTGGGCGCAGCGGAGGCGAGCTGCGGACGCGGGCCGGGCTTCTTGCCGTCGTGGACGATGCGGTAGATGCGGCCGTGCTTGATGACCTTGTCGAGGCCGCGGTCCTCGGACTGTTTGCGGAGGTAGGAAGTCAAGAAGACCTTGTGCTGGAGGATGCCGTGATACATGTCCACGAGGTAAAGGCAGCCGTCGGGTCCAGTGTAGGCGTTGACGGGGCGGAAGAGTTCATCGGTGGACGTGAGGAACTCGGCTTCCTTGTAGGGATTCGTGCCGGTCAGTTCGCCGTTCTTCTCGGTGAGCACCATGCGCCGGACCATGTTCGCCGACGGCTCGGGGATGAAGGCGTTGCCGCTGAACTCAGCGGGGAAGTTGTCGCCGCGATAAATGCCCGGGCCGCAGGTGGCGGTGTATTTGTCGAGGCGGCCGTCGGGCTTGAGGGTCTTCTCCTGGTAGCCGCGGTTGACGCCGGGATTCACGCGACCGGGATAAACGGTCTGGTCCTTCATCGGCTGCTGCATGAGGCCGGCGGTGGTGCGGAAGAGCGGGTTCCGGAAGTAATACTCACTGGGGACGTAGTCGGTGCGGAGTTGGTCGGAGTTCGAGTTGTAATACGGCCGGCCCCAGTC
>JBJTAU010000453.1:0-6514 GCA_046090965.1 Limisphaerales bacterium
CATTGATTGCTGCGCGCGCGTCTGCCATTCGCCCACCGCCGCCGCGATGAAGATGACGCTCGGCACCGGCGCGGCGACCAACGCGCTCGACGACATCGAACTGGCGCACACGATTCTCGTCGCCGGCGTCAACCCGACCGAGGGCCATCCCGTCACCGGCGCGCGCATCAAGCAGGCCGCGCGACACGGCGCGAAGCTCATCATCGTGGACCCGCGCGAAATTGAGTTGTGCGAGTTCGCCACGGTGCATCTCCAGCTTCACGCGGGCACGAACGTTGTGCTCTTCAACTCAATGGGCGCGGTCATCGTCGAGGAAAAGCTCGTGGACGAGGAGTTCATCCGCACGCGGCTGACGGAGTTCAAGGAATACGCGGAGTTCGGAAAGCAATTCGCGCCGGAGAAAGTGGAGCACAGCACCGGCGTGCCGGCGGCGAAGATTCGCGAGGCCGCGCGCCTTTACGCGACGAACCAGCCGTCGCTCTCCGTTCACGGCCTCGGCATGACCGAGCACATCCAGGGCACCGAGGGCATCATGGCGCTGGTGAACCTCGCGTTGCTCACCGGCAACATCGGCAAGCCCGGCTGCGGCATCAATCCGTTGCGCGGCCAGAACAACGTGCAGGGCGCGCCGCACATGGGCTCCGAGCCGAAGCTGCTCGCGGGCTACGTGCCGCTCACCGAGCATCGCGACCGCTTCGAGGCCGCGTGGCACGTCAAGCTCCCGACCAATCCCGGCATCAACATGATGGAGATGATGGACGCCGCCGCCGCCGGAAAGCTCAAGGTGCTTTGGTCCATCGGCTACGACATCGTGATGACGAACCCGAACATGCACTTCACGCGCCGCGCGATGGAGAAGCTCGACCTCGTCATCGTGCAGGACATTTTTCTCAACGAGACGGCGGTGGAATTCGGCGACGTGTTCCTGCCCGCGGCGAGTTCCTTCGAAAAGGACGGCACGTTCATGAACGGCGAGCGCCGCATCCAGCGCGTGCGCCAGGCCGTGCCGCCGCAGGGCGAGGCGCGCTCCGATTGGGAAATCGTCTGCGACATCGCGAAGCTCATGGGCAAGGGCGAGCACTTCGCGTGGAAGAGCGCCGAGGAAATCTGGGACGAAGTCCGCTCGCTCTGGCCCGAAGCCGCCGGCATCAGCTACGCGCGCATGGACAAACTCGGCGGCCTCCAATGGCCGTGCGTGGACGAGAACGACCCCGGCACGCCAATTCTGCATGCGGACCATTTCACCCACGGCAAGACCACCGCGTTGCGCCGAATCGAATACGTCGCGCCGCCCGTGCTCACAACGAAGGAATATCCGTTCCTGCTCACGACCGGCCGCAACCTCTACCAATACAACGCCGCCACCCAGACCGGTCGCACACCCAACGACGGCATCCACCCGACCGACTACCTCCAACTCTCACCGACCGATGCCACGAAGCTCGGCTTGAGCGAAGGCGAGACCGTGCGACTGAGCAGTTCGCAAGGTTCCGCCGAGTTACCCGTGCGCATCAGCGACCACGTGAAGCCCGGCGAGGTTTACACCACCTTCCACTCCACGCGCGTCTTCCTGAACCAGATCACCACCTCCCACCGCGACCGCTACACCAAGACGCCGGAATACAAGGTGACGGCCATAAGAATCGAGAAACTGGAAGCAGTCGCTGCAAAGTGAGGCAGTGCGCGGCACTCTCGCATGACCAATTGGGCATGAACTGTCGCTCCAAATAAGAACGCCGCCTGCCGGTGAACGGCAAGCGGCGCGTGAAAACTGCCGGAGATTACTTCTTCCCCTTCTTCGGCCCTCGGCCGGGGAAGGTCAGTTCCGCGATGCCGGACTTGTCGAGTTCGCCGAGGCCGACCTTGGTGAGCTTGGTGTATTGCCGCCAGGTCGCGTCGGCGAGCGGGAGGTTGAGCTTCTGCTCCTTGGCGAGGCGCAGGGCGATGCCGCTGTCCTTGGCGGCGTGTGCCGCGCTGAAGAAGCAGGAGTGGTCGCGGTTCATCATGTCCTCGCCGTCGGTGACGAGCACGCGGCTGTTCGCGCCGGTCTGGCTGAAGACTTCCATCACGGTCTTGAGGTCGAGGCCCAAAGAGTTCGCGAGGCCGAGGCCCTCGGCGAGGCCGGCGGTGTTGATGTTCATCACCATGTTGACCAGCGCCTTGAGCTGCGCGGCCTTGCCGGCGGTGCCGATGTAGCGGAGCAACTTGCCCTCGTCGGAGAGCTTCACGAGCAGTTCCTTCACGTGGTTGAAGGTCGCTTCTTCGCCGCCGCACATGAGGTAGAGCGTGCCGGCGCGCGCCTGGTTGATACTGGAGGCCATGCAGGCTTCGAGCGTCGCGGCCTTGGCCCGCTTGGCGAGCTTCGCAACTTCGACGTGGGTCTTGGGCGAGATGGTGGCGCAATTAATGAAAACCTTGCCGGCGGCTGCGCCCTTGCCCTTGAGCAGGTTGTCGCGCTTGTTCGTGTAGATGTTCCGCATCGCCTTGTCGTCGGTGACGACGGTGATGACGACATCCGCAAGCGCAGTCACGCGGGCGAGCGAGACCCACGCCTCGCAGCCGAGCTCCTGCGCGAGCTTCTGGGCCGACTCCGCCCGCGCGTCATAGACGGCGGTGACGGAATAACCCACTTCCTTGAGCCGGCGCGCCATGTTCGCGCCCATGCGACCGACTCCGACGAATCCGATTTTCTCTGGCATAACGGGAGTGATGGTTAGGTTCTGCGCCGCGCGGCGCTTTGGAAATTCTGCTGACGGGGCGTGACTTTAGCCCAAGGCGATGGCGCTCCAAGCCCAAAGTTGGACTGGCTTGGACTGCTACGACACAAACCGGGGTGGAAATAATGGCCCGGGCGAATGCTTGCGTAACAACTCGATGAACTTCGCGATGCCGCGCTTCTCATCCGCGCCGAGGTGGTAATGGATGTGCCAACCAAGGTAGTCCCGGCGGAAGTCGAGGTCGTAGTCCGTCCGCGAGCTGATGATGTGGTCCAGCGTATCGAGGCCGAAGTCGCGGGCCTCGCGGAGCTGGCGGCGGAGACGCTCGTTGTCCGCGCGGCGGCGCAAGGCCCAGATGGCATACACGAACGGTAGCTTGGTCAGCTCAAACCACGCCGTGCCCAAGTCCCAAATCTCGTGCGGGTGCGATGCGCGGCGGAACTCGATGGCCGGATTGCCGATGAGCAACACCGCGTCGTGCTGCTTGGCCTCGGCGTAGGTAGGCAGTGGCTTGAACTCCGGTTTCAGCCCGCGTTCCGCGAGCAGGACGCGCAGCAGGTTCACACTCGTGAGCGACGCAGTATCGCAGAACACCTCGTTCACCTGCTCCAGCGGCACGCGGTGCGCGAGGAAGACGCTGAAGACCTCGCCGAGCGACGCGACAGCGATGCCATCGAGCACATCATAGCCATCGTGGAAAAGCACTTCCGTGATGCTGACGAGTGCCGCGTCGAGGTCGCCGCGCCGGAGCTTCTCGGCGAGCTGCGCGGGCGGGATGAACTCGATCTGGTTCTCCAATCCTCGCGTGAGCGGCACGGCGTTTAGATACGGCACGGAGCCGACGCGGAACGGGGCGAGGGAGTTTTCGAGATCGCTCTCGCGCTGCACATTCGCGCCGCGCTGCTCGCGCTCGATGCGGTGCGCCAACTCGTCGGCGGACTCGATGGGCGCGAGGCGGAGTTCGGGGAGTTTGTCGGGCGGATTCATCGGGCGCGCTGCTAGTTCTCTTTCAGCCTTACCGCCTCGCGTTCGCGCAGGAGGAACTGGCCGGGTGCCATGATTGCCAGATTGTAGAAGGAGGTGCCGAGGAGTCTTCCGAAATCAGCGCGGTCCAGTGTCAGCAGCACATCCGCCCATGCCAATGCCCCGAAGAGGATGGGGCGATCCTTTGGCACGTCGAACACGGCCAGACGGTCCACGGTCAGCACATCATCCATGACCAGCAGTTCAGCTTGGAGACTGTTCCACTCCGAACCGCTCCCGGGCGGGAGATCGGTCAGGTTATTCTTCACTTCCGCCAAGACGTAGGGCGTAGCGATCAGTGTCCACTGGTTCAGGGTTGCCAGCCGGAACACCTCGCGTGAAGCCCCCTTGGCTGACCCACAGGCTGCGAGCAGGACGCTCGTGTCGAGGAACAGCCTCATTGCTGGCCGCGAAACCGACGCAAGTCAGCCTCGTCCTCTGCAATCCACGTCTGTATTTGGTCGCGGGAAAACCGCCGCGGCTCAGGCAAACGAGCGCCATCCGCCCGCAACTGGGCGCCCAGAAAAAGCATCAACTGCTCCTTGTCTTTCGGGGGCAGGGCGGCGGCAGCTTGTTCAATTTCAGCCAGCGTGCTCATGTGGTCAGACTATGCTGCGCGCTGGGAGAATGGTCAATCAGCCTCCCGCTGCTCACACGCGCTGTATCTGTGGGTGAATGGGCAGGCCACTCCCTCACCGGCTCGTAAAACGTGTTCCGTTGCACGGGGATTCTCCCGACTTCGCGGATTGCCTTCACCATCTCCGCCTCGGTTTGGAGTTGCGGGGACTTCGCGCCGGCCATGTGGAAGATGTGCTCCTCGACGATGGTGCCGTGGAGGTCGTCCGCGCCGTAGCTGAGGGCCACCTGCGCGAGCTTGAGGCCCATGCCCACCCAGTAGGCCGTGACGTGGTCGAAGTTGTCGAGGTAGAGCCTGCTCACGGCGATGGTGCGGAGCTGGTCGAAGCCCGTCGGGGGCACGCGCACGGGGATGTCGTTGTTCTCCGGCTGATACGGCAGCGGCACGAAGCCGGTGAAGCCGCGTGTCTCGTCCTGCAACGCCCGCAGCAGGCTCAGGTGATGCACGCGGTCTTCGAGCTTCTCGACGTGGCCGAAGAGCATCGTGCAAGTGCTGCGTCCGCCGAGACGATGCCAGGTGCGGTGGACGTCGAGGTATTCCTCGGCGCTTTCCTTGCCGCGCGCGATGGCGTGCCGGACTTCCTTGCGAAAAATCTCCGCGCCGCCGCCGGTGAGCGAATCGAGGCCGGCGGCTTTCAGTTCAAGGAGCGTTTGCTCGACCGTCTTCTTCGCGAGCCAGGCGAGGTGGAGGATTTCAATCGCGGTGAAGCACTTGAGGTGAAGCTTGGTAGGGACGACCTGCTGGTCGTCCGCCTGGTCACCTTGGCCGCGCGGCAACGCGGCCCTACCAGCATTCAGCGCGCTCAACGCCTTGAGCATGTCCACGTAGTAGCTGAAGGGCAGCGACGGGTGCAGGCCGCCAACGATGTGCAACTCGGTGATGCCCAGCGCGAGGGCCTCGCGCGCCCTCTGCACCATCTGCTCGATGCTCAACTCGAATCCGTCCGCGTCGCGTTTCTTGCGGGCGAAGGAGCAGAACTGGCAGGAGAGGAGGCAGTAGTTCGAGTAGTGGATGTAGCGGTTGAGGAGGTAGCTCGCGCGGTTGCCGACCTTCCGCTGCCGCGCGAAGTCCGCGATGGCCCCGACGGCGTTGATGTCCTTGCTCTCGAAAAGGTGCAGGGCATCGGCATCCGACAAACGCTCGCCGGCGACGACCTTGTCGTAGAGGTCGCGCAGGTCGCTGTGCTGGATGGCGAAGGTCATTCGCAAGAGAGAATGGCGGGAATCGAAGGGGCTGGCAAACGAGACTGTGACAACTATTCACCAGCCAAACGAAACGCTTCCGTTTTTACAGCATTGGAAACCCGAAAGCCCGCTTCTGTTTCGAGCTGACCCAGCAATTCATGCACTGAAGTGATGAGTCCGCGCTGTTTTGCTTCCACCACCAAACCAACCAGTCCGGTGATGCGCAGCCCTTCCCGCAAAGCCACTTGTCTACCAAGCTTTTCGTCAATGAGGAGCAGGTCGGCTTTCACCTCACCGGCCAACACAATGGCTTCCGCCTCACCCTCATCCAATTCGACCACCAAGTTTGCCACTCGCGTCCGATTGGCGACCGGGCGAACTTCGAGGAACGAAGGCAGTTCACGATGAGAGCGCAACAACTCAGCCGAAACTGCCGGTGGAATCAGAACCTCCCCATGCAAGTCGCGCAACAAGCGGACGCAGCCGACTTGCATCAGTGATGTGATGACCGACGTGTCGCTGACGACGATCATGCCCCGCGCAGCGCCGCCAGCGTGCGAACATCAGCCTGCAAGTCATCCAAATCGTAATGGACCGGAATGCCCCGCCGGCCCAGCTCCCGCTGGAAATCGAGTTGCGTCAGCCGGGCGATGCCCGCCGCGCGCCCCAGCGTCACCCGGCGCTCGGTGAACAATCCGACGGCAAAGTCCACGCGCGCTTCGGCCTCCGTCAGGCCGGTGCCACGCAACTGCTCATCCTCGACCTCTATCAGCATGGCCTGAATTTACGCGGACGCTGCGAAAACTACAAGCGCCCGGGCGACAACCTTTTCGTAGAGCTTGAGCAGGTCACTGTGCTTGATGGCGAAGGTCATCACCGCAACGTGTTCTGCCGCGCCCAGGTGTCCGCGCCGATGCTGTGATCGAGCGTGGGGTGCGCGTTGAGTTGGTGCG
>JBJTAU010000454.1:0-6451 GCA_046090965.1 Limisphaerales bacterium
GGCCTCCTTCAGCCAGCCCGCGAGCGCCTCGGTGTTCGCCGCGCCGAACTTCGGCATCCGCGTGTTCACATACGGGCGCACCGACGCGCCGTTGACCACCACATCACGCAGCCACTCGCGCTTCAGCTTCGCGCCGACGCCCGTGAGCGGCGGCGGGATGCGGCCTTGGTCGCCGAGGTTCTCGTCCTTGCCGGTAAAGTGCGGGTTGCGGTTCGCCGGGACGCCGCCGAGGTCGCCGCGTTGGTGGCAGGCCAGGCAGTTCAGGCGCGTGAGGGTCAACTCGATGTTCTGCGCCACGCTCAACGGCTCCGCCAGCGCCGCGACCGCCGCGCGAAGGGCGGCGCGTTGCGAATCGGACAGCGAATACTGCGGCCACGCGCCGGGCTGCGCGGAGAGACAGCCGCGCTCAGGGTTCACCTTGCTCAACACGAGCAACGCGATGGGCGTGGTGCGTCCGCTGCCGACCGTGTGGCAGGCGCTGCACCGATGCTGCGCGAAGAGCGCCTTGCCGCGCGCGGCGAGTTGGGCGTCTGGCTGGAACGTGGCGGCGGGCGAAGTTTGGTTCCGCAGCAGGTAGCTCGCGATGTCCTGCGCTTCGAAGTGGTCGAGCTTCAAGTCCGGCATCCGGCCGCCGGCGCGCACGGCGAGCGGGTCTTCGAGAAACTTCGTGAGGCTGGCGACGGAATACTTTTCCTCCAGCGGCCCGAGCGGCACGGAGTCCGGCAGCGGCGCTTCCGGCGAGTGACACGCCACACAGCCGACGGAGTGATACAGCTTGCGCCCGCGTGCGACGGCCTCAGCCGCAGGCTTCGCGAACGCCATCGGCACGCCGCCGAGCGTGGCGAGGTAATGCGCGAGCGCGTCCGCTGCCGCCGCGCGTTCCGCCGCCGGCAAGTGCCCGAGCACGTCCGGCATCGTCGTGCCGGGCTTCGTGGTGGCTGGGCTCGCGATAAACTTCCGCAAGTGCCCGCTCGCCACGCGCGCGCCGACGGCGGACAAGTCCGGCCCCGGCTTCGGGGCAAACTCCGCGCGAGCGGTTCCGTGGCACGCCGCGCAGCCCAGTTCACTCACCAGCACCGCGCCGGAAAGTTTCGGCTCGGCCTTCTCGTGCCGAGCGAGACCGGGGACGAAGGGAGCGGCTGTAGATAGGTGCGCCGCCACTAGCAACATTGCGGCGGCAAGGCCGCGAACCACGCCGGAGCCATGCAGCCGAGGACTGGGTGGAACGGGCCCCCGGCCCGGTGCGGCGGGCGACTCGCCCGCCGCTTGAACTGCGCCTGGTGTGCCCCCTTTACTCCGAGCGTTGGCTGTGCCGAAGCTCGGCGACAAGTTGCCGCCGAGAACGGCCAGGTTAGCCGTTCCACCCGGAACCGTTCGGATATTTACGGCTCGGGCTGGAGCGCGGATGCCCACATCTGCTACCGAACGGCAAAAGAGTCTGGCTGCGGACGTGGGCGTCTGCGCTCCGGGGAAAGCGGCGGCGTTCACTTGGATGCTTTGGTTTGATTGAGATCCGCCAACGCCTCGGCCAATCCTTTGCCGACGCCGCCGAGGATTTTCGCCGAGCCGAGGTAGTGGAACTCGGCGTTGGAGACGCCCACTTCGAGAATCTTGCGCTCGCGCTCGGTCAGCCCCGCAGCGCGGAGTTTGTCCAGCGCGGCTTTCTCCTCAGCTGGCTTCAGTTTGCCGTCTTTCGCCTGCCGTTTCGCCTGCTCCCGGAGGTCGGCGTCCTTCTTCCGGGCGACCTTCAGCTCGCGGTCCCAATACTTTTCCATCAGCACGTTGGCGACGGTGCCCTGAAACTCCGGCAGCTTCGCAGGCGCCGCCATCGCGTCGCGGAAGTTCTGGTGCGTCGCGGCGTAGCGCTTCTCGTCCGGGCCATACTCCGCCACCGGCCCGCCCACGCCCATCACGCCGATGGCGAACGGCAGCTTCGGCGCGTTGAGGTCGCGTCGCACATCGCGGATGAAGTGCCCGAGCACCGTGCTGTAGGCGTCGTAGCCGCCGGGTTGGTCGCGGCGCGGATAGACCCCGCCGTCCACCATGTCGTTCCAACCTTGCACCCAAGCGAAGCCAGCCAGCTCGTAGCCCTGCGCGGCATCGTAGTCCGGCACGACGCGCTTGATGTCCGCGAGCACCTGCTTCACGTGCTCAATCATCAGCCGGTAATAAACGCCGGTGGCCTTCTCCTTGTCGGCCTTCTTCGCGGTAACGTCTTTGCCCTGCTTCTGGAAGTTGGCGAGTTCCTGCTCGTTGAAGGCATACGGTCCGGCGCTGGGCGAACGGAAATCCGTGTGCAAGCTCTTGCCGCCCCACGCGGTCTTGATGAGCAACACCGGCCCGCCGCTGAGTTTTTCTGTGTAGAGGCCAAAGGTGAACTCCGGCCCAATCTTCTCCGCCGATGCGCCAAATCCCGCCGTGAGCTTTCCGGTCTTCTCCTCGCGGTCGTCCTTGCCGCAGCCGAGCGCGGAAATCCACACGCGGTCGCAGACCTTCGGCTGGCCGTCCGAGCCAGTCATCAGCGCGAGCATCGGCTTCGTCGCGTCGTCCATGCCGATGTGCTCGAACGTGCTGACCTTGGCGTGGCCCTGCATGTTGGATTGGCCGGCGAGGATGAAGACTTTCAGCGGCTTCTTGTCCGCGGCGAGGGCGTGGGTGCAGGCGAGCGCCGCAAGCAGGCAGAGTGTTTGGATGAGTTTCATGGTGGAAGAGAGTGAAGGCCAGTCTCACCGATAATGCGAGACGGGATGGGGTTTGACGCCGAGCTTCTCGTAATTGAACCCGCTGCCCAGTGGCTGGTAATCACCCACGATCTCCACGCTGCGAGTGGCGGTGATGGCGGACTCCATGCCCATGCCCCAGTAGGCCGCGTTGATGATGAGGCGGCGCAGGCCGGCACTTTTCAAATCCGTGCCACTGCCCATCGTGGAGTGGAAGACGCGCGCGGTTTTGCCGGTGCTCGTCTGCCAAGGCTTCACCCACGCCACGGGGAGTGGTTCGAGTTTTTCATTCGGCGGGTCATCGGGCTGGCGGCCCATGAGCGGCTGGCCCCAGACGAGCGCGGTGCAGCCGTCGGGCAGGCCGGTGCCTTCCTTGTAAGTGCGATACACATCCGAGTTGCCCCAGATGTCCTTCACGCCGGTGAGCACGGGATGGCGCTTCTGTTCCTCGACGATTTTGCCGCGCGTGGAGTCGGCCATCCAGCGGCCGTGATGATTCATGAAGGAGCCGCCCAGCACATCCTCGCCCCAGCGCACCTGCTTGCCGCCGATCTTGTAAGGCAGCGGGCCGCGAAAGCCGTGGTTCGCTGTGCGGAGCGCGATGATGGGTTTGCCGGAGTCCACGTAGTTCACGATGTGCTCCTGCTCGGTCTTCGGCAGCGTGAGCAGGCGCGAGAAGAAAATGACGAGGTCGGCGGAGGCGAGATGTTCGAGGCCGGGAATGTGATGTTCCTTGAACTCCGCCTCTTTCCCTTTCTCTGGATAAACCGGCATCGTGGGATCCACTTCGCCCTTCGCGTTCACGCCGAAAAGCACGGTGCAATTGAAGCCATGATGCTTGCTGAGAATCTTTGCCAGCATCGGCATGGACTGCTCGCTGCGATACTCCTGGTCCGCCGCGATGAGGATGATGTGTTTGCCTTTGCCCGGGCCGTCGCCGCCGGGATAAGTGAGCCACTGCGGGCTCTCCGGCACGGGATGGGCAGCACCGATGGAGAGGGCGAACAGCAGGCCAGCGAGCGCGATGTTTGCTCGCACCAGTGAGCGGATGACTTCGCAGCGAAGTGTCATTGCGGGGCGGAAGTTTGCAGCAACGCCTCGGCGAACGCCTTGCCCATGAGCGCAAAAGTCTTCGCGCAGCCGAGGTAATGGTAGCCGGCGTTCGACGCTCCGCGTTTCCACATCGCCTCTTCAGCCGGCGAGATGAGCTTTGCCTCGAACTGTTTCAGATGCTCGCGCTTGTCCGCCTCCGTCATGTGGCCGCTGGCGTTGGCGTAGTTCTTGTGCTTCGAGTTTAGGTAATAGCTCATCTGGCGCACCTCGCCGCGTTTCTTGTCGATGGCCGCGAGTTCGTCGGACCAAAACGGCGCGGTCTGCACGGCGAAGACGTTGCCTTTGAACTCGGGCATCAGCGACGGCGCAGTCATCGCCGTGCGGAAGGCGACGGTGTCAGCGCCGGCCTTCAAACCATCAACGCCCATGACACCGATGACGAAGGGCATTTTCGGCGCGGCGAGATCCTTGCGCACATCGCGGATGAAATGCGCGAGCAAGTCGCTGTAGAGCGCGAAGCGATCGGGCTTGCCGTGATTCGGATACGTGTGGCCGTCCACCATGTCGTTGAAGCCTTGGAGCCACACGAAGCCCGCGATCTCGTAGCCCGCCGCCGCATCGTAGCTGGGCACCACGCGCTTCGGGTCGGCGAGCAAATGTTTCACATGCTCGATCATGTAGCGGTAAAAACGACCGGTCTCCTTTTTCTTCTCCGCGAGCCACGCGTCCATGTCCTTCGGGACGCCGTGGCCCGGCGGGCCGTAGTAGAGTTTGCGCTGGTAGTCGTTGAGTTCATACGGCCCCGCGCTCGGCGGACGGAATTCCGTGTTCAAGCTCCTCCCGCCCCACGCGGTCTTGATGATGAGCACCGGCTCCTTGAGCGCCGCATCCATCGTGAGGCCGAAGGTGAACTCCGGCCCGATCTTGCCGTTCGACTTCGTCGCCTCGTCACGCGCGCCGAATCCGGCAGTGAGCTTGCCCGTGCCCTCGCCGTTCGCGCTGCCGTCGTATTTGCCGGTGAAATACGAAATCCAAGTGTGGTCGCACACGCGCGGCTGGCCGTCGGCCCCGCGCATCATTTTCAGCAGCGGCGCCGTCGCCGGATCGTCGCCGATGTAGTCGAAGGTCTCGATTCGCGCGTGGCCCTCCATGTTCGACTGGCCGGCGAGGATGAAGACTTTGAGTTTCTTTGCCGGCGCGGCCGCGATCAAGGGCAGTAGCGCGGCGAGGGTGAGAACCGTGATGATTCGGCAGATGGGTTTCATGGCTGAAAAAAACTGACCGAGATGACTACTTCGACTTCAGAAGTTCAACCATCGCCTTGCCCATTGCCTCGCCGACGTCCATGTAAACCTCCGCCTTGCCGCCGTAGTGGCCGTTGCCGCTGCCACCTTGCGCCATCGGGTTGGTGTAGATGGTCGCGACGTTGCCTTTGAACTCGGGATATTTGCCCGTCGCGCCGTCCACGGCGAGGTGGGCGTTGAGGACCAAGGCTCCGTTGCCTTCGCTGCCTTTCACGGATTCACCCATCGTCGCGAGCACGAAGGGCGCGTTGGGCGCGTTGAATTCCTTTCGCACCGACTTGATGAACTGCACGAGGTTCTTCTCGTAGCGAGCGGCGTGGCCGGGATTGCCCGCGTCCTTCTCGCCCTGCCAGAAAAAGAACCCCGCGACCTCGTAGCCCTTCGCGCCGGGATAGTGCTTGTCGAGTTCGGAGAGCACGGTCTTCGCGTAGGAAATGTCGTCGTCCCACTGCTTGCCGCCATACCAGTCAATCGGCTTGCCGGCCTTGTCCACCCACGGTCCCGGCTCGGTCTTGAGACCCTTGGCCGGATCCATTTCCCACGACTCCGGTTTGTCCTTGTAGCCAGCGTAAACCATCTTCTTCTCCACGCCCGCTTTGTCTTTGACGGTGAATTCGAACCGCTCGCTGCCCGGCGGCAGCAGGTCCCAGCTCAGGCTGCGATTGCCGATGCAGCTCTTCAGAATGAGCACCGGTGCCTCGATGGCGTTGCCCAACGGGTGCGCAAGACCGAACTCCGGGCCAATGGTATTGCAGGTCTTGACGGTCATCCATTCGTTGTTGAGTCGTTGCATGCTGCCGCCACCGCGGCCCTGCATCACGCGGGCGTAGCGCACGTCCTTGCGCTCGGCCCAAGCGCCGGAGTCGTCCACGAGATAGGGATATTTCTTCTTCTCCTTTACGGCGAATTCCAGCGAGCTGTCCGGGCCCTTTACCTTGCCGAGGCCGACCATGTTGGACTGGCCCAGCAGGATGAAGACCTTCACTTTCTTGGAAAGGTCGGCGGGTTGGTCGGCCGGCTTGTCTTGCGCGGCGACGGGGGTGGCGATGGCGCTGCACAACGCAGCGACCAAGAGGCATGGTTTGAGTTTCATGTTTTGCTGAAGCGTAGCCGGGCAGACGGCGGAAAGTCCACCGGACAGGCGGAGAAGCGGTTGATGCTCACCGCTTCGGCTCGTCCCAAACCTTCATCAACACGTCGTGCATCGTCGGGTCGTGCTCCTTCAGTTCGGCCCGGACGAAGGGGTAGAAATCGTTGCGGTAGAAGAAGGCTTCCGTCGCCTCGGCGAAGTATTCCTTGTGGTTGGTCAGGCCGTAGTGCTTCACCTTCTTGCCGGTGTAGAGGAGAACGTTTTCATAAGTGCCGGCGGCCTTG
>JBJTAU010000455.1:0-3687 GCA_046090965.1 Limisphaerales bacterium
CATGTATAACCTCGCCGACGGCACGCTCCCGATGTTCAAGTTCAGCGCGTGCCAAAAGGAGTTTCCCTACCTCGCCGACAAGGGCCTGACCTACATGACCATCGAAGTGCTCTCGAACTGGCACATCTACGGGCCGCAGATTTACCTCAGCCTCCGCCTCGCCTACGACCCGCGCGCCGACGCGACCGCGATCATGGAGGACTACTGGCAGAAGTTCTACGGGCCGAAGGCCGCGCCGCACATGAAGGCCTACTGGATGGGCATTGATGCCGCGCAGCAGCGCCTCAAGACGCACGCCGGCAGTTTCTTCGGCCTCGCGCAGATTTACACGCCGGAGTTTCTCGCGCAGTCCGAAGGGTTGCTGGCGAAAGCCGCCGCCGCCGCGCAGGGCGACGCGGTTTATGAGCAACGCGTCGCGCTGCACGCGGAGGGCCTGCGCAGCGCGCGCGCTTACCGCTCGATGAGCGACGCGATGAACCGCGGTGACTTCGCGAGTGCCCTGACGGAATACGATGCCACGACCGCGCGGCTCAAAGCCGCCATCGGCAAAGGTTGGGCGAATCCCGAATACGGCTCGGCCTACCTCGAACGCTTCCTCAGCAAGTCCGTGCGCCAAGGCGCAGCCGCCACGGCCGCGCCGAACCGCGTGCTGCAAGTGTTGCCGGACCAGATGCGCTTCAGCTTCGACGAGCCCGACACGGGCAACGAACGCGGCTTCCACCGCGCGGACTTCGCCGACGCCTCCTGGCCGCTCGTCGCCACGCGCCACGTGACACTCGACGCGCAAGGCCACGACCAAAACGCCGTTCTCTGGTATCGCACGCGCTTCACCGTGCCGGCCAAGCACGCGGACCTCGCGCTCTTCTTCGGCGAGATAGATGGCGCGACCGAGGTGTATGTGAACGGCAAGAAGGTTGAAGTGCCCGCGCCCGTCGTCGTGCCGAAAGCGCCGAAGAAAGGCGCGCCCGCCAAAGCCGCCGCCACCGCCCCAGCGCCCGCCAAGCCCGTGCGTGAAGGCCTCGGTAAATCGCGCACGCCCTTCGAGGTGGACGTGACCGCCGCCGTGAAGCCCGGCGAAAACGTCCTCGCGCTGCGCGTGGACCACACCAAGATGACCGATCTTGCGCTCGGCGGAATTCTCCGGCCGATCGTGCTCATCGAGAAGCCGAAGCCGTGACCAGTCGGCGGAGATTCGTCAGCACGGGCTTAGCGGGACTGAGTGCGCTGGCGTTCAGCCGGCGTGCCGTCGCCTGAGCGGACCCGCTGGTGCCCGCAGCGGTTCACGGCTGTTTCGCCCGTTGATCGAAGTTGAGCAACGCGGTGCGGAGGCGGGCCTCGATGGTGTGCTGGCGGTGCGGGGAGAGGACCTTCTCGCCGTTCAGTTCGGCCACGTAGAAGCTGTCCATCGCCGCGCCTTTCTCGGTGCTGATTTTGGCGATGGAGATGTCCAGCCCGAGTTCGCTCATGGTCTGCGAGAGCGTATAAAGCAGGCCGACGCGATCCTCGGTCTCGACGTCAACGACCGTGCAACGCTCGGAAGTCTGGTTGTCGAACGCGATCTCGGTCGCGATGCGCTCGCCTTCGAGCGACTGGTAGAGCGGGTTGGCCACCTTCTGCTTGGCGATGAGCGGGTCGAAGTCCACGTGGCTGACGAGCGCCTTGCTGAGGAGTTGGCCGAACTTCTCCTTCTCCTCCTTCGCCGCGAGCAAGCCGGTGCGCGCGCTGGTCACATCGAAGGCATCGAGCACGACGCGGTCGGTGCGTGTGAAAATCTGCGCGCTGAGGATGTTCAGCCCGGCAGCGGTGAAGGAGCCGGCGAGCTTGCTGAACAGGCCCGCGCGGTCCCAGGTGCAGAGCTTTACGCGCGTGCAGCCGCGGTCGGGCTCGTCGGTCCACTCGATGACGGGGGCGAGGGAAACGCCCGGATCATCATCGCGCAGGTTGACCATGAACCGGTGAGTGAGGCCGAGGTCGGCGACGATTCCCGCCGGCGAGTGGATGAGGAAGTAGCGCGGCGGGAGCGAGCCGAAATGCGCCTGGGCTTCACCGAGCTCGATCGTCTCGGGCAACGCGCGGATGACTTCGGTGAAGAGTTGTTCACGCTGCTTTTCCTCGGCCTGGAGGAAGACGGTGGCCCCGGCGAGTTCAGCGCGGGTCTTGCGGTAGAGGGACCAGTGAAGGGTGTCCTTGAAACCGTTCCAGAGCTTGTCGCTGGTGCCGAGCGAATCGGCGAGCGTGTGGAGCGTGAGCTTGTTCAGCGTGCGCTGGTCCTGCACAAGCGCAGCGAAGTGGCGGATGACCGTGGGATCGTCAAGGTCGCGCCGCTGGGCGATGAGCACCATGTCGAGGTGGTGCTCGACGAGCAGGCGGAGCGTGCGGGTCGTGGGCGCATCGAGGTCCATCCGCTTGGCCACGCGGTCGGCGAGCTTGGCGCTGTCGGTCTCGTGGTGGCCGCTGTGGAGGGCCTTGCCGGCATCATGCAGCAGGAGGGCTAGGTAGAGGATGAAGGGGCGCTCGATCTGCTGGAAAACCTCCTGATACGGCGCGGCGTTCGGGACGCGGCCGGCCCAGATGTCGTCGAGCCGCTGTAGGCACATGAGAGTGTGCTCGTCGGCGGTGTAGATGTGGAAGAACTCGTGCTGAACGAGGCAGGTGAGCTTGCCGAACTCGGGAAGATATTTGCCGAGGAAATCCACCTCGTGCATGGCGCGGAGGGTGGGGGCGACGTTGCCGCGCTGGTTGAGAATTTCGCGGAAACTTTCGTGGACGTGCTCGTTGGCGAGGAACGCGGAGTCCACCAGGCGCAACTCGCGGCGGAGGAGTTGGGCGGTGTCCGGGTGCAGCCGCGCCCCGCGCTGCTGGCCGTAGAGGAAGACGCGCATGAGCCGGCACGGGTCGTCGCGGAAGACGCGTGGCGACTGGTGCAGGAGTTCGCCATCCACGAGCTTGAAGCCGTCCACTACCGGCTCGGCCGGCGGCCGGCGGCCGGGGAGCAGTTTCTTGAGGAACGGCAGCCGGGCAGGCTTGGGCAGCAGTGCGAGGCGGCGCTCGACGGTGCGGGTGATGTGATCAATGTTCCGCGCGTGGAGGTAGTAGTCGCGCATGAACTCCTCGAGCCGGCGGCTGGGCGAGCGGTCGGTGTAGCCGAGGCTGTGGGCAACGGCAGGCTGGACGGCCTTGGTGAGGACATCGCCAGCGCGGTTGGTGAGGTAATGGAGCTCGTTGCGCGCGCGCAGGAGAAAGTCGTAGGCGGTATCGAGCTGCTTGCGCTCGGTGTCGCTGATGAAGTCCTTCGCCTCCAAGTCGGCCAGGCTGCGCGGTCGGTCCTTGGTGAAGAACGCCATCCACAGCAGGTGCTGGTAGTCGCGCAACCCGCCGCAGCCGTTCTTGATGTTCGGCTCCTGCATCAGGACGGAGTTGCCATACTTCTGGCGACGGGTGGCTTGATCCGCCAGCCGCGCGGCGATGTAGGCTTCCTCGTGGCCGCGCACGCAGCGCGCGAGCACGACCGACTGCATTTCCCGGAAAAGAAGTTCGTCGCCGCACAGCAGCCGCGCCTCGATGAGCGAGGGCTTGGTCTGGATGTTCTCATTCGATGCGGAAACGCAGTCGTCGTGCGTGGGGACGGTCTAGCCGCCCTTGGGGCCGGGAGGGAAGAGGGTGTAGAGCTGCCGGCCGGGCTCGGGG
>JBJTAU010000456.1:0-9375 GCA_046090965.1 Limisphaerales bacterium
GTCCAAGATCGAGGACGCCGTTAAGAAAGCCCGCGAGGCGCTCACGGGCACCGATGCCGAAAAAATTCGGGAGGCCCGCGACAAGCTCAACGAAGCCTGGCAGGCAGCCTCAGAGCAGCTCTACAAAGCTGCCGCCGAAAAAGCTCAGACAGCCAAAGCCGCCGGCGCAGCGCCTGGCGGTGGGGAGTCCAAGTCGTCGGGCAAAGATGAGGGCCCCGTCATCGATGCTGAAGTCGTGGACGAGAAAAAGAAGTGACCAATATCGCGCTCCCGCAGCCCACCTGACTTCTTCAAGCAACCCAGGCCCCCTACCCAGACACTTTTCCCGCTGCGAGTGCCGCGGGATTTGATTCGCAGTAAATCAAACAACACAACAAACACAGAAACACACCATGGCACTAAACGTGAAACCCCTCGGCGACCGCGTCCTCGTGGAGCCGGCTGAGGAAAAAGAAAACAAGAAGGGCGGCATCATCATTCCCGATACCGCCAAGGAAAAACCGCAAGAGAGCGTCGTCCGCGCCCTCGGCACCGGCAAGACCGATGACAACGGCAAGAAGGTTCCCTTCGAAGTCGAAGTCGGCGACCGCGTGCTCGTAAGCAAATACGGCGGCACTGAAATCAAAATTGACGGCAAGGAATACAAGATCCTAAACAGCGACGACATTCTTGCTGTACTCAAGTAATCCCGCCCCACATCATCAACCTAGAAAAACAGAAACTCAGATGGCAGCAAAACAACTCCTGTTCGATGAAGCCGCGCGCCAGACGCTCCTGCGGGGCGTTTCCAAGCTCGCGAAGGCCGTCGCCGCAACCCTCGGCCCCAAAGGCCGCAACGTCGTGATCGACAAAAAGTTCGGCTCCCCGACCGTGACCAAGGACGGTGTCACGGTCGCCAAGGAGATCGAGCTGGGCGACGCCTACGAAAACATGGGCGCGCAGATGGTCCGCGAAGTCGCCAGCAAGACCAGCGACTCCGCCGGTGACGGAACGACCACGGCCACGGTGCTCGCAGAAGCCATCTTCCGTGAGGGCCTCAAGCACGTGACCTCCGGCGCGAACCCCATCGGCATCCAACGCGGCATTCAGAAGGCCGTGGACGCCGCCGTCGCGCACCTCGACAAGATCGCCAAGAAGGTCAAGGACAAGGAAGAGATCAAGCAGGTCGCGACCGTCTCCGCCAACTGGGACTCCACCATCGGCGAGATCATCGCTGACGCCATGGACAAGGTCGGCAAGGACGGCACCATCACGGTCGAAGAGGCGAAGTCCATCGAGACCACCCTCGACGTCGTCGAAGGCATGCAGTTCGACAAGGGTTACCTCAGCCCCTACATGGTGACCAACGCGGACACCATGGAAGCCAAGCTCGAGGACGCCTACATCCTCCTCTTCGAGAAGAAGATCAGCTCCCTCAAGGACCTGCTCCCGCTCCTCGAGAAGGTCGCCAAGGTCGGCAAGCCCATGCTCATCATCGCCGAGGAAGTCGAAGGCGAAGCCCTCGCGACGCTCGTCGTGAACAAGCTCCGTGGCATCCTGAACGTCGTGGCCGTCAAGGCCCCCGGCTTCGGTGACCGCCGCAAGGCCATGTGCGAAGACATCGCCATCCTCACCGGTGGCAAGTTCATCAGCGAGGACCTCGGCCTCAAGCTCGAGAACCGCGAACTCACCGACCTCGGCCGTGCCAAGAGCATTGTCGTGGACAAGGAAAACACCACCATCGTCGAGGGTGCCGGCAAGTCCTCCGAGATCCAGGGCCGCGTGAACCAGATCCGCCGCCAGATTGACGAGACCACCAGCGATTACGACCGCGAGAAGCTCCAGGAGCGCCTCGCCAAGCTCGCCGGCGGCGTCGCCGTCATCAACGTCGGTGCAGCCACCGAGACCGAGATGAAGGAAAAGAAGGCCCGCGTCGAGGACGCCCTCCATGCCACCCGCGCTGCGGTGGAAGAAGGCATCGTCCCCGGCGGTGGCGTCGCCCTGCTCCGCTGCCTCGGTGCGATTGACGCCGTGAAGGGCGCCAACACCGATGAGCAACTCGGCGTCGAGATCGTCAAGCGCGCCGTCGAGTGGCCCTCCAAGTGGCTCGCCAACAACGGCGGCTACGAAGGCTCCGTCGTCGTGCAGGAGATCAAGAAGCGCAAGGGCAACGAAGGCTTCAACGCCGCCACCGGTGAGTATGAAGACCTCGTGAAGGCCGGTGTGGTTGACCCCAAGAAGGTCACGCGCGCCGCGCTCCAGAACAGCAGCTCCATCGCGGGCCTGCTGCTCACCACCGAGTGCCTCATCACCGACCAGCCGGAGAAGGAAAAGCCGGCGGCCGGCGGCGGTGACCACCACGGTCCCGGCGGCATGGACATGTAAGTCCAGGCTGATCCCTGACTGATACAAACTCACGCGGGGCCGGCGTCAGCCGGCCCCGCTCTTTTTTTTCCGGCTGCGAGCGGGGCACCCGGCACGCGGGACCGAAAGAGGCTGGACGCCCAATGCGCCCCGGCTCACGTTCTCACCATGATCGTTCACGAACCAAGTCCCTCCCCCTTGGCTGGCAACCGCCCCCGCCGCATGACCATGACCTGCACCTGGCTCGTGGTTTTACTGGCAGCCGCTCTGTCCTTGCCCGCCGCGCAGTTCGTGCTGTTCGATGCCACGTTCACCTTCACCAAGGAGGACGCGGACAACTCCAAGCCGAGCAAATCGCACTACTACATCAAAGGCGCGGCTATCAATCCCGAGCGCCCCAAGGACTGGACCGCGCCCGTGGATTACCGCAACGGCACCGTCCACCTCCGCCTCGAAGTGCTGGAGAAGCCGCCCGGCGGCGAGCCGACCACTTGGAGCATCTGCTACATCCCCAACAAGGGCCAGGGCAACGGCTACGGCTGCACGGGCACCGACCTCTACAAGGAGAAGGGCGTCTATGAGAAGGACGTCTCCATGCGCGCGTTCTGGCAGAACGACGGCATCGTCTGGACCGAAGGCATCAAGCAGATGGACTTGGTCATCAAGGACGGCAGCGGCGGCGGCGGTCACGCGCACAAACGCGCCGACCACGAGAAGTTCTTCCCCACCAAGGTCCGCCTCACGGTCATCCAAGTCTCCGCCGGTGCGAAGTATGACCCGAGCCTCGTGCCGAACCTCCCGCGCAAGACCGTCGAGCTGAAGCCGGCGACCGCCGTCGCCACCACTGCTGGCTGTTGCGGTTCTCCGGCGGTGGCGGCGAAGCCATGATCGCGCCGGCTCCGTCCGCCCTCGCCGGCCAGGCGCTTGTCGCCATCTGGCATGACATCGCTCCGGAAGGTTTGGCGGACTTCTACGACTGGCACAACCGGGAGCACATGCCCGAGCGATTGGCCATTCCCGGATTCCATCGTGGCCGGCGTTATCTCCGCGTCGCGGGCGACGGACAGGAGTTCTTCAATCTCTACGAAGTCGCCACATTCGACGTGTTGGTCGGACCGGACTATCTCGCGCGGCTCAACGCGCCGACGCCGTGGACACGCCGTGTGGTCCCGCACTTCCGCAACGTCACGCGCGGACTGTGTCGCGTGGTCGGCTCCGCAGGCATCGGGCAGGGCGGAATGGTGACGACACTGCGGTTCGGCACTGCGCCTGAAGGTGCTGTCACGCTGCGCGCCTACCTGCTCGACGCGGCGTTTCCCGCGCTGCTCGCGCAACCGGGCGTGCTAGCCATGCACCTGGCCTGCACGGACGCCGCCGGTTCCAGCCTGCCCACTGCCGAGAAACAGGCGCGCAACAATCCCACTGACATCCCGTCTTGGGTGCTGCTGGTGGAGGGCATCTCGGTGGAGCACTTGCGCCGCGCGGTGTCCGGCCCGCTGGCGGGAACGACACTCATCCGCCACGGAGCGGCGGCAGAACCGCTCGCGGGCACCTACCAGCTCGAAGCGACGCGGCTGCCAACCGCCGCCTCTGCCGGCTAGCCGCCGCGCGAATGTGTTCGCCGCCGCGCCGTCAACCAAGGCATTCTTTCACAGTCAACACTGTGCGTTAACCAACCCGATCAACACATGACACCCCAACAGAAAGCCGAGAGCCTCGGCCTCAAGTTCGAGAAGATCGCCCCCGGCTACCTCAACCTCTGCATCCGCAGCGGCAACCAACTCCTCTCGTCCGGCCACGTGAGCGACCTGAAGGGCAAGCTCGGCGCGGGCCTCAACGTCGAGCAAGGCTACGCCGCCGCGAAGAATTGCGCGGAGAAAATCCTCCGCTCTACGTGGCAGACACACGGCACGCTCGACGGCCTGCGCGTCATCAAGGTGCTCGGCTGCGTGAACTCGACGCTCGATTTCACCGACCAGCACCTCGTCATCAACGGCGCGTCCGACTTGCTGCACCAGATCTTCGGCAAGGAAGGCGATGGCTACCACGCCCGCAGCGCGCTGGGCTTCGCGCAGTTGCCCACCGGCGCGGCGGTGGAGGTGGAGGCGATTTTTGAGATCAAGGGCTGAGTTGTGAAACGCGAGCTCGGAACGGTTAAAGCGTGTGGAGCGCGGCGTTCACGCCGCAGAAAGATGGGGAGCGACAGAGTATTCGAAGGCCTGCTGCCACTCGCGCGTTTCTGCGGCCTGAAGGCCGCGCTCCCCGTCGCTGTCGCGACGCTGCTCTTCACCGCCCGCCCGCTTGCGGCCAACGACTGGCCCATGTGGCGGGCAAATCCGGGCCGCACCGCGTCGGTCACACCCGCGCTTCCCGAAAAGCTCGCCGTGCTGTGGAGTCGCGAACTCGGCGCGCTCAAGCCCGCCTTCCGCGATGTGCGGCTGCAATTTGACAAGGGCTACGAACCCGTCGTGCTTGGGCAGCGGATGTTCGTCGCCTCGTCGCGGGACGACAGCGTGACGGCCTTCGCCACGGACACGGGCGCGGTGCTGTGGAAAATCTTCGCCGATGGGCCGGTGCGGTTCGCGCCAGTCGCGGGTGCGGGGCGCGTGATCTTCGGCTCCGATGACGGCGTGCTCCGTTGTGTCTCCGCCGCGACGGGCGAGTTGCTCTGGCAGAAACGCGCCGTGCCGAACAACCGCCAACTCCTCGGCAACGGCCGGCTCATCTCCGTCTGGCCGATTCGCGGCGGACCGGTGCTGCACGCGGGCCGCGTGTATTTCGCCGCCGGCGTCTGGCCCATCGAGGGCGTGTTCATCTACTGCCTCGACGCCGCGACGGGCCGCGAGGTCTGGCTCAACGACCGGCTCAGTTACATCTACGGCGTCCACCCGCACCAGGCCGAGGCGTTTGGCGGCGTCGCGCCGCAGGGCTACCTGCTCGTGGACGGCGCGGACCTCGTGGTGCCGTGCAGTTCCGCGTATCCCGCGCGCCTCGACCTCGCGACCGGCAAGCTCAAGGACTTCGCGTTGCCAGCCGCAGGCCGGCTGCCGGGTGGATGGTTCGCCGCGCTGCCGGAAGACAAGGAAAAGGCCCGGCTCAAGCGCCTCGGCCTGCTCTTCGACAACCAAGTCAACGCCGTGCGCCACGAGGACAAACCTCGCGCCGAGGGCGACGCCGGTGTGCGCCGAACGCTCCGGGCAGGCGGGAAAGAATTGAGCTTCGACGGCCCGTGGCCCGGCGTGACGGGCAAAGTCCACAGCGTGCTCGCGGCGGATGGGAAGGTGTTCGTCGTGACGGAGGGGGGCCAATTCACGGCGCTCGGTGCAGCCGGTAGGGCCGACCTGCGGTCGGCCTCGTCATTCCAGACAGAAGCACGAGGCCTTGCACAGCAAGGCCCTACCACGGTTCAGGCGAAGAAACTCCTCGCCGCTGCCAACACCCAGCGCGGTTACGCACTCGTGCTCGGCCTCGGTGAACCCGGCTTGCTCGAAGCCCTCGCGCAGCAAAGCCAGCTCAAGTTCCTCGCGCTCACCGACGATGCCGCGAAGCTCACGGCCACCCGCGCGCGACTCGCTGCTGCCGGTCTTTACGGAGAGCGCGTCGCCTTGCGCCGAGTCGCGCCCGCTGACTCCGGCCTGCCGCCCTATTTCGCGAACTTCATCGCGCTCGCCTCCGACGCGTCGCTGCCGGACCCGACGGCGTTGAAACAGATTTACGGCTGGCTACGACCTTACGGCGGGCGGCTGGTCGGGCCGGAGTCGCTCGCGCGCATCGCGGAAGTCGCGCGGTTGCCGCAGGCCAGCGTAAAGGTCGCGGACGGCTTCGCCATCGTCACGCGCGAGGGCGCGCTGGACGGCAGCACCAACTTCAAAGGCGAGTTCCAGACCAGCCCGGATGAGTTGGTGAAGGCCCCGTTCGGCGTGCTGTGGTTCGATGACACGCTCGGCCACTTCAAGCGCTCGCCGCAGCCCAAGTTCGTGGACGGCGTGATGGTCAGCACGGACAAGACCTGGCTCGACGCCTCCACACGCAAGGGCAAGTTGGATTACAAACTGCAGCCATCGGTGTTCAGCGACGTTTACACCGGGCGCATGCTGGACGCCGCCGAAGTTTCCGTGTCGAGCCGGAGTGTCGCGCACACGCCGGCGGAGTTGGAGAAAGTGCAGCAGAGCCAGTATCGCCCGCCCACGCAGAAGGATGACTGGAAGCCCGCCGCGCCCTTGGCCGGCACGCGCGTGAACCCGCTCACCGGCGACTACGAGCCGCGCGCGTTCCCGAAGAGCTACGGCTGCGACGGCGGCTTCGACTACGGCCACCTCTACACGATGCGCTCCGGCACGGCGGCGTTTTACGACAAGCGCCTCGACAGCGGCACCATCCACATCAGCGGCCCGCGCTCGGGCTGCACGAGCAGCGTCATCCCGGCGAACGGCGTGCTCAACGTGCCTTACTTCTACGAGGGTTGCAGTTGCAGCTACCCGCTCCCAATGGCGCTCTCGCTCGTGAGCCTGCCGCCGACCTTCGAGCAATGGGCCGCGTGGGGCCGCGTCGCGGCGAGCAATCTCGCGGGGAAGATTGAGCGCATCGGCCTGAACTTCGGCGCGCCCGGCGACCGCCGCACGGACGACGGCACGCTGTGGCTCGCGTATCCCCCTGTGGGCGGGCCGTCGCCGAAGGTGGAAGTCCGCACCGAGCCGGCGGCCCCAGAATACTTCTACCGCCACTCGGTGTGGATTGAAGGTGGTGAGGGTTGGCCGTGGGTCGGCGCGTCGGGCGTGAAAGGTTTACAGCGCGTGACGGTGAATGGTCTGAAGCCCGGCAGCTACACCGTGCGCCTCGTCTTCACCGAGCCGGATGCGACGGCGAAGTTGGGCGTCCGCAAGTTCGCCTTGCGCCTGCAAAACCAAACCGTTGCGGACAGCCTCGATGTCTTCGCCGAGTCCGGCGGCGCGATGCGCGTGCTGACGAGGCAAGTTTCCAAAGTCACCGTGACCGACGGCACGCTCACCGTGCAACTCGACGCGCAGTTCGGCGCGACCCTGCTCAACGGCCTCGAAATCATCCGCGCTGGCTTGACGATGGACGCGCTGCCCAATCCCGCCCGCGTGCCGGGGAGGCTGTGAGCACAAACGGCGAGTGCGTGGCCTCCGCCTCGGGTAGCATCCGCCTCCGGCGGGTCGCGCCGGGCGTCCCGCCTCGGCACGCGGGCTGGGAAGGCAAGTCGCGTTTGGTTGGCTTTACGCTGGCGCTGGCGCGCAAGCGATAGCCCGCGAGAAGTCTCAACTGACGTATCCCTCCGCGCCCCCGCATCGGGCGGGACGCCCGCCGCGACCCGCCAGAGGGGGGTGCTACCCGAAGCGTTCCTGCACCCCTCGGAGTTCGGCTCGAAACTAATTCCCTTCCCGCGCGTCTGTGCCCAGATGCAATGCGTTTGATGAAACTTGCCCGACAGTCCGCCCGCCTCGCGCTGCTGCTCATCGTGCTCGCGCAGACGCTTTCTGCCGCCGACTGGCCTATGTGGCGCGCGGATGCGAACCGCTCCGCCGCGTCGTCCGAGGAGTTGCCCGCGCAACTGCACCTGCAATGGACGCGGCAGTATGCGCCGCGCGTCCCGGTCTGGGATGACCCGCTCAATCAGGACCTCATGGCTTACGACCGCATCTTCGAGCCGGTCGTGCTCGGCGAGCGCGTGTTCATCGGCTTCAACGACGCGGACAAAGTCACCGCGCTCGACCTGCGCTCAGGCAAGGAGCTGTGGGAGTTCTTCACCGACGGCCCGGTGCGGTTCGCTCCGGTGGCAAGGCGGGACAAGGTCTATTTCACCAGCGACGACGGCCATCTCTACTGCGTCGGCGCGGCGGACGGGCAGCTCAAGTGGAAGCTGCGCGGCGGGCCGAGCGCGCAGAAGGTCCTCGGCAACCAGCGCGTCATCTCGGCTTGGCCGGCGCGCGGCGGGCCGGTGCTGCGCGACGGGCGCGTGTATTTCGCGGCGAGCATCTGGCCGTTCATGGGCACGTTCATCTACGCGGTGGACGCGGAGACGGGCAAGATCGCGTGGGTCAACGACGGCACCGGCGCGCAGTTCATCAAGCAGCCGCACAACGCGCCGAGCTTCGCGGGCGTCGCGCCGCAGGGCGCGTTGGTGGCGGCGAAGGACATTCTCCTCGTGCCCGGCGGTCGCTCCATCCCGGCGGCGTTTGACCGGCACACGGGCGAGTTCCTGCATTCCCAGCTCGCGACGACAGGCAAGGGCAACGGCGGCGCGTTCGTCGCGGCGAGCGAGACGGAATTCTTCGTCCACACGCGGCTGCGCGGCGTGCGGAACTTCGAATTGAAGACGGGCAAGGCCGGCAAGCTGACCAACAGCGAGCCGGTGCTGGACGGTGGGATTTACTACATCACTGGGCAAAGCAGCTCGGGGCCGTTGGTGCGGGCGATGAGCGCGACGAACTGGGTTTGGGAAGCGAAGGCCGATGCGTCCGGCGATCTCATCAAGGCGGGCCGACGGCTCTACGCGGCGGGCACGAATTCGCTCACCGCGCTCGAACTTGCCCCGAGTTCGCGGGCTCCGCGCGTGGCGTGGACGCTGCCGTTGCCTGGCGGCGCGGAGCGGTTGCTGGCCGCGAACGGTGTGCTGCTCGCGGTGTCGCTCGATGGACGCATCCGCGCGTTCGGGACCGCGAAGGGAGCATCGGCGTCGCTGCGCGAGGAGATCAAACCCTTTCATCCGGATGCGCCGCCCATCGCCAAGGCCAAGGCCATCGTGGTGGCCGCCGATGCGCGCGAAGGCTACGCGCTGTGGTTCGGCGTGGACGACGGCGCGCCGCTCGAAGCCGCGCTGGCGACCGCGAAGCTGCACGTCATCGCCGTGGAGCCGGACGCCGCCAAGGCAGCGGGGTTGCGCAGTCGCATTGATGACGCCGGGCTCTACGGTCGGCGGGCCACGGTGCACGTGGGCGACGCGGCGAGCTTCAAGGCTCCGCCCTAGCTGGCGAATCTCTTTGTCGTGGGCTAGTCGTTCGCCGCGCGGCT
>JBJTAU010000457.1:0-17269 GCA_046090965.1 Limisphaerales bacterium
GTGTGGCCAAAGGCGGCGACGTAGGCGGCGGCGAAGTCAGCGAACGCCTCGTGCTCGAACGCGTCCACCAATGCGGCAGCGGCTTCAGTGATGTCCGGTTCCGGCAGCGCGCGGGCGGCTCTGGACGCTCTCGCTGAACACCGACGCCATCCGCACGGCGGAAGGCCCGACGGACTTCCAGTTCCCGCCGGTAAAATCCAAGGACACCAAGCTGGTCTGCCAGACTTACAAGGACATGGACTTGAACACACTCGCCAAGCCATCGGTGCGACTCGGCCGGACCGCCGCAGCAGCCGCCGGCGGCGTGGTGCTCAAGCAGCCGGGCAATCCCTATCTCTGGCCCGGCATCGGCGCGGCCATCGCGCTCGTGCTGGGTGGCTTCATCTACGCCTTGGTGAAGCGCGGCGCAGCCGACAGCGAGCGTCCGCTGCATGCCCGCGACGTGTTCAAGATGCCCGCCGAAGTGGACGGCTTCGCGGTGGTCGCGTTGCTCCGCCGCCTGCGCACCAGCCCGCTCGTGCAGCTCGGCGCGGCCCAGCAGCAGGAACTCCAGCACGACCTCCAGCGCGTGCAGCAGAAATGCTTCGGCAGCCAAGGCAGCAAGATGTCGGAAGCAGACCTGCGCACACTTGCAGAGAAGTGGCTGCGAGCGGCGTGCTGAATTCAATGGTTCGAAACTTTTCCGATGCTCGCGCTCACAAATCTCCGTCTTCGAATCCCAACGGGATTCCGCCCTCCAGCCCAGGGTTGCGCGGCACGCGCTACCCTGGGTCACCGGACGACAAAGGCTCCAACCCCAACGGGGTTGCGGCCTCTTTGACGCGCCATGCCTCAATCTCTCTCCGCTGTTTACGTGCATCTCGTCTTCTCGACGAAGGACCGCCGGCCATTTCTCCGCGACCAAGCGACCCGTTCCGCACTACATGCCCAACTCGGCGGCATTTCCAAATCCCTCGAATGTCCACCACTGCTCGTCGGGGGCGTGGAAGACCACGTTCACATGCTCTGCCGTTTCGGACGCACCATCACGCAGGCCATCATGCTCTCGCGGCCCTTCATCCAGCCGGACAACCCGCGCATTGACCCGCCCAACATGGTTCGCAAGGGCCTGCCCGACGCGCTCTGGGGCATCACCTACATCGGCAAGGCGCTCTACGGCGTCGCCGACTTGCTCGCCGAACGGCCCAGCGGCGACCGCATGATCATCATGCTCACCGACGGCGAGAGCAGCGACATCAAGTCTCCGAAAGACCAGGCGATCATCGCCGCATTGCGCGCGCAGAACATCACCGTCTTCGCCATCATGATGTGCGAAGAGCAGATTGAGCCGGCGCTGGTCGGCATCGCCCGCGCGACCGGCGGCGATGTCTTCAACGCGGCCACGCCGGAGGCGCTGCACGCGGTCTTCAAGAGCATTGATGAAATGAAAAAAGTCGTCGTGCTCCAGAAGCAGCCGCAAGCCTCGGACTACTACGATCCGTTCTTCCTGCCGGCGATGGTGCTGCTTGGCCTGAGCGTGCTGGCCATGTTCGGCCTGCGCTTCACGCCGTGGTGAGGATTGGGGGGACGTAGCGTCCCGTGGCGCGCCAAGGCGGCAGGGGATGCGCTAGCAACGGACACTAGCCGCGCACCAGCACGGCCTTCTTCGCCTTCAAGTGCTTGGTCAGGGCTTCCTTGTTCCCCAGTGAGGAAGGTCCCCGGACGGCGTCACCCTTGAGCAGCTTGTAATTGACCAGGGTCTTGCCCACCTGCCCGATGTGACAAGTCACACCATCCATTTTCCAAACCTGACCGGTTTCGATGGCCGGCCGGGAAGTTCGCTGCTTCGATTTCATGCTCGCGTTGGACGGCGCGCGGCGGCGGCTCTTCAACCCCTGTTGCGGGGGTCGCCCGCTCACCCATGGCGCAACGCTTCGATGGGGTCGAGGGCCGCCGCGCGGGAGGCCGGGTAAATGCCGAAGACAATGCCCACCGCGCCCGAGATGCCGAAGGAAATCAGCACGGACAACGGGGTGACACTGGTCTTCATGTCGGTGAGCTGCGAAACCAGCAGCGGTGTCGCCACGCCCACGATGACCCCGATCAAGCCGCCGCCCACCGACAACACGACGGTCTCGACGAGGAACTGGGTGATGATGTCCTGCTTCTTGGCGCCCAGCGCGCGGCGGATGCCGATCTCGCGGGTCCGCTCGGTGACGGTAGCGAGCATGATGTTCATGATGCCGATGCCGCCGACGATGAGGGAGATGGCGGCGATGGAGCCCAGGACGATGTTGAAGATGCGCTTGGTCTGCTCGGCCTGGCGTAGCAGCTCCAGCGGGACGATGACCTCGTAGTCGGACTTCAGGTGGAAGCGCTTGAGCAGCGTGCGGACTTGCGGCACGGCGACCTCGACATCGTCCACGGAGTTGAACTGCACGGTCACCTGGTGGAGTTGCACCTTCTCAGCCTCGTAGGTGCCGGCGGAACGGCGGATGATCGTCTCACCGAAGCGGCTCTTCGTGGTCGAGAGCGGCACGTAGACGTTGTTGTCCAGCGGCTGGCCCTCCATCTGGCCGGACTGCGGTCGCTTCTCCGCCGCGGCGCGCTCGCGCACCAGACCGACGACCGTGAAGTATTCCGAGCCGATCTTCACCTCCTCCTCCAGCGGGTCTTGGTAGGGAAAGAGATTCTCCGCGAGGCTCACCGTCAGCACGCAGACGTTGTTCATGTGCGTCTCATCCGTCTCCGTGAGAAAACGGCCGCGGAGAATGTCCACGCCCGACATCTCGGTGTAGATCGGGTGCGTGCCGATGATCTGCGCCTGCTGGACGAGGTTGTTGAAGCGCACCTCGTCGCGGATGATGCGCATGGGCAGCACGCGGCGGATGCCCGGGATGGTGCTGTCCAGCCGCGCCACGTCGCCGTAGGTGATGCCGTATTCGTTGACGTAGCTGCGCCCGGCGGTGGCGGTCTTGGCATCCTGGCCGGGCTTGACGCTGCGCAGGATGATGTTGCTGGAGCCGAGCTTCTTGATGGCCTCCTGCGCTTCGTAGCTCGCGCCCTCGCCGATGGCCAGCATCGCGATGACCGAGCACACCCCGAAGATGATGCCCAGCATCGTCAGGCCGGAGCGCATCTTGTGCAGCAGGAGGCTCTTGACCCCGAGCTGCACAATCCGGATGAGGGAACGGGCGCGCATGACTGACCGGAGGATAAGCTGCACGCGGGGCATCGCCAGAAAAAGCTTCGCGCGCCCGCCTGCGGTCGCGGCATTAGCGTTTCAATGCCCCGCTTGCCGGCTGCGTCCAACGCCCCACTCATGCTCACGCTGCAAGACCGCCTGCACCGCCGCCAGTTCCTGCGCGTCGGCGGCCTCTCGCTGGGCGGGCTGACCTTGGCGGACTGGTTCGCGCTGAAAGCCCATGCCAAGGCGAACAAACTTCCGCTCCGCGACAAGTCCGTCATCTTCCTCTTCCAGCACGGCGGCCCGTCCCAGTTCGAGACTTTCGACCCGAAGATGGACGCGCCCCGCGAGATCCGCTCCGCAACCGGCGAGATCCCCACGCGCATTCCGGGCATCACCTTCGGCTCCACCTTCGAGAAGCTCGCCAAGCTCAACGACAAGTTCTCCATCGTCCGCTCTTTCTCCACCGGCGATGCCAACCACGACATCAAACCGATCGTCGGCCGCGATACCCTCCGCGCGAACATGGGCACGCTCTACGCCCGCGTCGCTGGCGCGTTGCGGCCGGACAGCGCGATGCCCACGAACGTCGCGCTCTTCCCGCGCGCCGTGGACATGGCGTCGGGACCGGCCATCACGCAGTTCGGCAACTTCGAAGCCACCGGTGAATTTGGCTCCGCCTACGCGCCCTTCCTGCCGGGTGCGGGCGGCGGCTTGCAGGCGGACATGAAGTTGAACTTGCCGCAGACCCGCCTCAACGACCGCCGCGAGTTGCTCTCCTCCCTGGACCAATGGCGGCACCGCCTCCAGACCAGCGGGGCCTTCGATGGCACGGACACTTTCCAGCAGCAAGCCTTCGCCGCCCTTGAGCGCGGGCTCTCCGACGCCTTTGACCTCACCCGCGAAGACCCGCGTGTCGTGGCCCGTTATGACACCGCGCCCCTCATGTCCCGCGACCGCTTCAGCCCCGCGTGGAAGAACCGCGAACACTACGCCGACAACTCCGCCACGCTCGGCAAGCTCCTCCTCCTCGCCCGCCGCTTGTGCGAACGCGGCGCGGGCTTCGTCACCGTCACCACCAGCTTCGTCTGGGACATGCACGCCGACGTGAACAACGCCCCCATGACCACCGGCATGGACTACGTGGGCCGCCCCTTCGACCACGCCGTCTCCGCCTTCATCGAGGACTGCGAGGCGCGCGGCCTGCGGGACAAGATTCTCCTCGTCTGCTGCGGCGAGATGGGCCGCACCCCCCGTATCAACGCCAAGGGCGGACGCGACCACTGGGGCGGCCTCGCCCCGTTGCTGCTCTACGGCGGCGGACTGCAGATGGGCAAGGTCATCGGCGCTTCGTCGCGCGACGGCGGCACTCCGTCCGACAACCCCGTTTCCATGCAAAACCTCCTCGCCACCGTCATGCACACCCTGCTCGACCTCGGCGAAGTCCGCGTGATGGACGGTCTGCCCAAGACCCTCCTCGACACCCTCACCGGCGGCGAACCCATCAAGGGCTTGGTGTAACTACCGGCGGGATAGCCCCGGCCTCCCGGGGAGCGAACAGGAGTGTCTGGCCGCACCGCTGCGTCAAACTCGCGGCGCGAGCTTCTTCTCCACGGGCGACTTCTCCAGCACGACGAACTTGGGCAGGCCGCCTTGCATCGGCACACGCATCTCGCCTTCGATCAGCGGGGCGGCATACGCGATGAACTTCTCGTTGGGTAGGAAGCCATCCTCCGTGATCCAGTCGCGCGGGAGGAAGTGCTCGACGTTGGCGATGTCGTCGAGCGGCTGAAGGTCGGTGGTCCATGTGTAGGGCTGGCTGCCCGTGCGGACGATCTTCACCATGTAGCCGCTCTTGCCACCGACGGCGGCGCGCACGGCGGTCTCGCCGCAGGCCACGGCCTCGGCCACGTCGGTCGCGCTGGCGAAATGCGCGGCGGCGCGCTGCGCGTAGCCGAGTTTCACGGTGCGGGTCTTCAAGTTGAGCTTGCCCTGCACAATTTCCGCGAGCCGGTCGGCGGCCCCGCCCAGCACTGCGTGGCCGAAGGCGTCGAGGCGCGATTTGTCCACGCCGACTTCCTCGCCGTTGGGATGCTTGATGCCCTCGCCGGTGACGATGATGCAGTGCTTCAGTTCCGCGACCGTCGCCTGCACGCGCGCGAGGAACTTTTCCTGCTCGAAGGGAATCTCCGGCAACAGGATGATGTGCGGCGCGTCACTGGGCTTGCGCTTGGCCAGCACGGTGCCGGCGGCAATCCAACCGGCAGCGCGGCCCATCACTTCGATGATGCAGCACGAGCCGTCGTCGGTGGCCATCGAGCTGACATCGCACGCGACCTCCATCACGGTCGTGGCGTTGTATTTGATGACCGAGCCGTAGCCGTTGCAGTGGTCGGTGTGGGGTAGATCATTGTCAATCGTCTTGGGGATGCCGATGCAGCGCATGTCCCAGCCGCGCTTGATCGCCTCCTGATGAATCTTGTTGGTCGTGTCCTGCGAGTCGTTGCCGCCGGCGTAGAAGAAGAACCGGATGTTGTGCGCCTGGAAAACCTCGAAGAGCCGGTCCATGTCCTTGGCGGCCTTCTCGGGCTTCTTCTTGAAATCAATCTTGTAGCGGCAGGTGCCCAGCGCGGCGGCGGGCGTGTGCTTGAGGCCCTCGATGGCCTTGGCCTTCTCGTCGTTCAGGTCCACGAGCGTCTCGTTGAGGATGCCGAGGATGCCGTTCAGCCCGCCGTAAATCTCCTCGATGCACTCGTGCCGGCCGGCTTCTTGGATGACGCCGGCGACGCTGGCGTTGATGACGGCGGTGGGGCCGCCAGACTGGGCGACGAGCAGGTTGCCGGTGAGTTGATCAGCCATAAGCAGTGGCGAGCGCGGACGTTGTTCTGCCTGGGAATTCTGGAAACGAAGGCCGCCCGGCGCAAGCGGGCCGCACCCTGCCAACCACGCGGGGACGTGTCAAAGCGGGAATTCCGCGCTCAGGTTCGGAGAATGTTCCCCGCGACCGGGCCGTCCACTTTGCCATCATGCGCCTTGTCTTTGCCGTGCTCGCCTTCACGACCTCACTCGCGTTTGCCGCCGACGGCAACTGGCCGCGCTGGCGCGGACCGCAGGACAACGGCAGCACGGATGCCGGCACGTATCCGGTGAAGTTCGATGCCGACTCCGGCTGGCTATGGAAGACGCCCTTGCCGGGCAAGGGTTGCTCCACGCCCATCGTCTGGAACCACACGATCTACGTCACCGCGCCGGTTGAGGGGAAGGACGCGCTGCTGGCGTTCGACTGGGATGGCAAACCGCTCTGGCAAACCGCGTTCGCGGCTGAGAAACCCGGGAAGCATCGCAACGGCTCCGGCTGCAACTCCTCGACCGTGACGAACGGCAAGCTCGTCTTCGCTTACTTCAAGAGCGGCCAGCTTGCGGCCGTGGACCTTGATGGGAAGGTGCGTTGGCAGGCGAACCTCACTGAGCGTTTCGGCAAGGACACGCTCTATTGGGACTACGGCACCTCGCCCGTGCTCACCGAGCGCGACGTGGTGGTGACGCTCATGCACCACGGCGAGTCGTGGATGGCGGCGTTCGATCAGGCGACCGGCGCGCAGCGGTGGAAGATCGCCCGCAACTACATCACGCCAACCGAGAACGACCACAGTTACGCCACGCCCGTCGTCATCCGGCAGGCTGGCCGCGAGGCGCTCCTCGTCTGGGGCGCAGAGCATCTCACTGCTCACGATGCGACGGACGGAAAACTTCTCTGGTCCTGCGGTGACTTCAACCCGGAGGGCAACCGCAACTGGGTGGCCGTGTCTTCCTTCGTCCTCGCGGGCGATCTCGCAGTCGTGCCCTACGGCCGCGGCTCGCGCCTGCACGGCATCAAGCTTGGCGGCACCGGCGACGTGACCGCGTCGCATCGGGTCTGGTCGCGTCAGGACACCGGGACGTTCGTGCCCTCGCCGGTCGAGCACGCCGGGAAAGTTTATCTCGTCCGCGATCGCGGCGAAGTCGAGTGCATCGAGCCGGCCACGGGCAAGACACTCTGGACCGGCGCGCTGCCCAAGAGCGGCGCGAACTTCTATTCCTCGCCCAGCTTCGCGGACGGCAAGCTCTACGCCGCGCGTGAGGACGGCATCGTCTTCGTCGCGCGCGCCGACGGGAAGTTCGAGCTGCTTGCCGAGAACAACCTGGGCGAACGCGTCATCGCTTCGCCCGTGCCCGTCGCGAACCGCCTGCTGTTGCGGGGCGAGAAACACCTCTTCTGCATCGCGGGGAAGTAGGCCACGCTCCGCGCGAGCCAGCAAAGCGCGTTCAATTGACACCCCTGCCGCCGATTCCTACCGTCGCCGCGCATGAACGAACTCAAGGCCTCGCTGATCGAGTTGATCCGCCGCACCTCCGCCGAGTTGCCCGACGACGTGAACCGCGCGCTCGTCACCGCGCTGGAGAACGAGAAGAAAGGCACCATCGCCGCGAGCGCGCTCAAGATCATCGAGCAGAACATCGAGTTGGCGAAGCGCAAGTCCCAGCCCATCTGTCAGGACACCGGCAGCGTAATCTTCTACGTGGACTGCCCCGTGGGCTTCGACCAGATCGCGTGCGAGGAAGCGGCGCGCGAAGCCGTGAAGGAGGCGACGGCGAAGGGTTTCTTACGGCAGAACTCGGTTGATTCTCTCACCGGCAAGAACGACGGCACCAACCTCGGGCCCGGCGCGCCAATGGTTCACTTCCACCAGCATCGCTCTCCCGAAATCGCCGTGCGCCTCGTGCTCAAGGGCGGCGGTTGCGAAAACGTCGGCGCGCAATACTCGCTGCCCGCCGAGAAGCTCCACGCCAACCGCGACCTCGACGGCTGCCGCAAGGTCATCCTCGACGCCGTGCTGCAAGCGCAGGGCAAGGGCTGCGGGCCGGGCATCCTCGGCGTATGCATCGGCGGCGACCGCGCGACCGGCTACGAGTTCAGCAAGCAGCAGTTCATGCGCATGCTCGACGACCGTAATCCGAACCCGGAGCTGGACGCGCTGGAGCAAGACATCTTGAACACCGCGAACGAACTGGGCATCGGCCCGATGGGCTTCGGCGGCAAGACGACCTTGCTGGGCGTGAAAATCTGCGCGGCCAACCGCGTGCCCGCGTCGTTCTTCGTCAGCGTGAGCTACATGTGCTGGGCGTATCGCCGGCAGGGCGTGGCGTTAAGCGCCGACGGGAAGATTGGGAAGTGGCTGTATTGAGCGTGCTGAATGAAGCCTACGCTCTATCTGGAGACGACGTTCCGAGCTACCTGACAGCGCGGCCTAGCCGCGACCCGCTCATGTCCGGCCAAATCACGGCGACCAAGCAGTGGTGGCGTATGCGGCGGGGCGACTTTGAGCTGTTCATTTCCCAGCTCGTCTTGGACGAAGCGGCACGTGGCGACGCAGCAGCAGCGGCCCGGCGGATGCGGATTCTCGCTGGTCTTCCGCGCTGGCAGGTGACATCCGAGGTGGACCGTTTGGCCGAGGCAATCCTCCAACGACATCTGCTGCCTCCAAAAGCCGCTGTGGATGCCTTCCACATCGCGACCGCCACGGTGCACGGCGCGCATTTCCTGCTGACGTGGAATTGCGCGCATATCAACAACCGCGAAATGCTGCCACGGGTGGAACGGCTTTGCCGGGAGCGCGGTCACGAGTTTCCCGTGGTTTGCACGCCACTGGAATTGATGGGAGTATCCAGCACATGAAAGACGCCATCGTCGAAGAGATTCACCGGCACCGGGCGGGGCTCGCCCGGCGGTTCAACTACGATGTCCGCGCCATCGGTGCGGACATCCGCCGGCGCGAGGCTGAGACCGCAGGCAAGTTGGTTGGCCTGGACGTGAAGCCCGGGCGCTTCGTCGAGGTCAAGAAGCCGACGGCACTGCGGCGGAAGAAGGCGCTCGCGGGCAAGTGAGTGATGTTGGTTGAGCGCGGTGGACCAAATGGGTCGCCCAAGCGAGTGAAATCAATCGGCTACATTATCGCTGTCGCAGGCTCGCTGCTGCTGTGCGTTTGCGTGCTCTCCCTCGCATTGAGCCTCGCTGGCCCAATTGGGCTCACTTGGCTTGGCAGACCGGAAGAATATGTGTCAGTTGAATTGAACTTTGGCGGATCAGTCTTGGCAGCCGTGCTGGGTGCGATCCTTTGTTCACTCGGAATTGTTTTGGTGAAACGAAGCGGCAACGAAACTTCAAACTCATGACCTCCCTCACTTTCCCCTTCACCGAAGCCCAAGTTCGCGCGCTGAAAGTCGGCGATGAGGTCTCCATCTCGGGCGTTGTCTTCACCGGGCGCGACGCGGTGCACAAGTATCTGCACGAGGGCGGCAAGCTGCCGCCGGGCGTCTCGTTGCGCGATGGCATCATCTACCATTGCGGCCCGGTGATGATGAAACAGCCCGATGGCTCCTACAAATGCACCGCCGCCGGTCCCACCACGAGCATCCGCGAGGAGCCGTATCAGTGGCAGATCATCCGCGACTTCGGCGTGCGCGGCGTCATCGGCAAGGGCGGCATGGGCGACAAGACGCTTGCCGCGTGCAAGGAGCACGGCTGTGTGTATCTGCACGCCATCGGTGGCGCGGCGCAGGTGCTGGCCGAGTGCGTGAAGCGGGTCCGCAACGTGTATTTCGCCGAGGAGTTTGGCTCGCCCGAGGCCATCTGGGAACTGGAGATCGAGAACTTCCCCGCCGTGGTGACGATAGATGCGCACGGGAACTCGCTGCCCAGAGAAGGCCTCGCCGCCAGCAGCGCGGCGCTGGCGGAGCGGCTCTGAGGCGGCACCGCAACTTCCGTCAGGGCGAAGGGTTAATCCTTGAAAAACTCCCGCCGGAAGTGAGTAATCACCGCATCGAACATAGAAGCGGCCACGGCAGCACTCGCCGCGCGCCGATTCACATGAGACACAACGCCAAATACCTGCTCGCCGCCCGGTGAACTCAAGGAAAGCCGCAGTCCCTGCGGCGGGCTTCCACACGGCTCGGTGCTGGCGACCAATTTTCCCCGCGTGCAATACGCGCCGGTCACGAACCAGAACCAACTCTTCCTTCCGCGCGCCATGGCCATGCAGACGAATCTCCCTGGCATGCCGCAGCCGCCTGCGCCGCCGCGCGAGGTTCGCGAGATGCGCCCCGGCAAATCTGCGCCGCAGGGCATCACTGAGTTGCAGGGACCGTCCATGGAAATCATCTAGGGCCGCGTGAAGGCCGTCCTGCGCGTGTATGCCACCGGCGCGGGCAAGGTGATCCCGGACCTCAACGGCGCGGAGCTCGAGGTCGGCCAGACCTACACGCTCGAGGCGCAGCCCACGCGCGGCGCGGTGTTCCTCGGCTGGACCGGCAGCATCGAGACCAATTCGCCCGTGCTCCGGTTCGTCATGCGCACCGGCACGATCCTCTCGGCGAATTTCCAGTTTGGCTACAATCTGGAGCGCGAGGCGCCGGAAGTGGCGATCCTTTCCCCGGCGGCTGGTGCGCGCCTCACCGCGCCCGCGTTCACGCTCCAAGGCGCGGCGCGCGATAATCTCAGCGTGGCCCGGGTCGAAGTCTCCGTGAACAACGGCCCGGGGGAGCCGGCGCAGGGCACGGACAACTGGATCTTCCAGGGCGCCGCGCGGCCCGGTCCGAACCTCGTGCGCGTGCGCGCTGTGGATCAGGCGGGTAACGAGTCCGCCCTCCAAATGCGCTCGCTCTACTATCAGGTGCCCAGCCAGCTCACCGTCCGGGCGAACGGCTCCGGAACCGTCGAGCCGGATTGGAACGGCCGGCTGCTGGATGTGGGCGGCCTCTATGAGATGCGCGCCACGCCCGCGCCGGGTCATGTCTTCACGGGCTGGGGCGGTGGCGTGAACGGCAGTTCGCCCACGTTGCAATTCGTCATGCAGACCAATCTCGTGGTGGAGGCGAACTTCGCCCCGCGCGTGGCGAGCCTGGCCCGCGGCGTGTTCAACGGGCTGGTGTATCCGACCAATTCACTCACGCCCGCCCGGTGCGGCTTCTTCCAGCTCGAGGTCGCGGCGGACGGGGCGTTCACCGGCTTCCTCCGGCAGGGCGTCGCGAGCCACGCGTTGAGCGGGCGCTTCGACCTCAACGGCCAGGCCGTCACGACCGTCGTGCGCGCCGGCCTCCCACCCCTGAGCGTTTCGCTCCAGCTCGATCCCACGACGGGCGAGCGGCTCAACGGGCGCTTCACCGACGACGGTCAGGGCGTCGAGCTCTTCGCCTACCGGCAGGTTTACGATGGTCGCACCAGCGTGACGCCGCTGGCGGGCCGCTACACCTTCGTGATGCCCGCGGTGACGAACTCTTCGGCAACCTCTACACGCCCGTCGGCGGGGCGGCGCTGCGCGGGGACCAGCGCGTCGGCGGGATGTTGAACGGCGGCAACATGGACAAGGTGGTGCGCGGCGACTCCGGCCTGCCATTGACCGCCGGCATGCCGGGCCATCAGGTGCTCCAGCACTTCGCGTGGAATTTCCGGCCCGACACGGGCTATGTGGAAGGCACCTTCATCCACCCCGCCACGAAGCAGGAAACCGCCTTCCGTGGCGCGCTGCTCCAAAAGCGCGGCTGGACCTCCGGCTACTTCCTCGGCCAGAGCCAGAGCGGCGTGGTGCACTTGCAACTGCCGCAGTAACGCTGCGGGGCGAGAGTGCGAGAGTGTCAGTTCAAGGGAGATGCTGCCGGCTCCATCCCATTGCACTTGCTCGCTCACTTGCGCTCAGCGCCGCTAGGTGGGTGGTTGCAACGCGCCTCTCGGAGGCAGGGCGGCCAACTACGCGCAAATTTGCCCGCACAACCCGGCTCGCCGCACGCCGGTGGTCGCCGGCAAATTCCCCGGCAGCCCGTGCCAGCGCCGCCACGCGAGCAGGGCGAAGGCGGCGGCTTCGATGGCCTGGGCGGGCCAGCCGAGATCACCGCTGCGCGAGACAACGATGCGCGGGTTTAAGGTGATGAGCTCGCGGCGAATGGCGGCGCACAGGGTCAGGTTGAAGGTCCCGCCGCCGCAGAGGATCACGCGATCCGGTGGCGCGGGCAGGTGCAGCCGGTAGTTCAGGGCGATGGAGCGCGCCGTGAACTCGGTGAGCGTGACGGGCATCAACATTATGTAAAGCTCGCCGGCCTCGACGGCCGCCAGCACCCGCGCGAAGAACCGCTCGCCAAATTCCTCCCGCCCGGTGCTCTTGGGCGGCGCGGCGCGGAAGAAGGGGTGTCGCAGCCAGCGGCGCAGGCAGCCTTCGTGGGCCTGTCCATGGCTGGCGCAACGCCCCTCTCGGTCGTAGCGGTTCTCGCCCTCGGTCAGGTGCTGCAACGCGAGGTCAATGAGCACGTTCGCCGGGCCGGTGTCGAAGGCCAGCACGCGCGGCTGCGCGCCCCGCCGCCAGTCGAGCGAGGTCACGTTGCTAATGCCGCCGAGGTTGTTCACGCAGACGTGCTCGCCGCGCCGGGCGAAAACATGCTGATGAAACAACGTTGCCAGCGGCGCCCCTTGTCCGCCCGCCGCGAGATCGGCTGCGCGGAAGTTGCTGACCACCGGCACGCGCAAGGCCTCGGCCAGATACGCCGGCTCGCCGAGTTGCAGCGTCGCGGGCCGCGTGCGGTGCGGGTGGTGGAAGACGGTCTGCCCGTGCAGGCCGACGAGTTGCGCGCGGCGGCCAGCCGGATGGCCTTGGGCAACGGTGGTGTAAAAGCGCCCGAGATCGTGGTGAAGCTGGGCGAGTTCCCAGCTCCGCGCCTCGCCGCGCGCGGCGAGTTGGAGGCGACTTCGCAGTGCTTTCGGGAAATTGCGGCCCCAGAGTTCCAGCAGCTTTACGCCATCAGCCGACACGTCGCACAACGCGCTATCCACTCCATCGAGGCTCGTGCCGGACATGATGCCCAGCACGCGGAGGGGAGCGTCTTGGACTGCGGCGGCAAGCGGAGCGCGACGCTGCTTTCCCATCCCGCGGAGCGGCGGGCGTTCCGCGCCTGGCGAAAGCGCCGTCGCCGCTGCGCTTTGCTGTCGCTGTCCAAGACGTTGTCGGTCGTTCTTCACTTTGGGACGGAGGTGGTCAATGCTGCCCGCACTCTTCCGGGTCGCCGCCCGGCAGGCAATTATGAAGGTTCTCTTTTTGCACGCGCACTTCGACGACTACGAGTTCACCGCCGCCGGGACGTTCGAGCTGTGGCGACGCCAACTCGGTGCGGACTTCAGGGCGAAGGTCGTCCTCTGCACGGACGGCAAGGCGGGGCATCACTTTCGCTCGCGCGAGGAGACCGGTGCGTTGCGGCTGCGCGAGCAGGCGGCGGCGGCGGCGATTGGTGGGTTTCAGTTCGAGCCGCTGCGGTTGCCCAACGGCCAGATTCCGCGCGAGGCCTGCCTGCGCGTGACGACGGATCTGCTCGCGGCACTGTGGAAGGCCATCCGCGACTTCGAGCCGGATTATCTCTTCTGCCCGCCGGTCGCGAGCGATCCGCGCGCGGGCATTCATGTGGACCACGTTGCCGTCGCCACGGCGGTGCGCGAGGTGGCCTACATGATCAACGTCCCGCACGCCTTCACGCCGGAGTATCCGGCGGACGAGACCAAGTCCGCGCCGGTCAAGGTGCCGGTGATTCTGAACACCTACGACACCTACCAGTTCGGCGAGAACGCGCACGACCTTGCCGTGGATGTGGAGGGGGCGTTTGAGGCCATCTGCGACCTGACGTGGTGCCACCAGTCGCAAATCGTCGAGTGGATCCCCTGGGTGGGCCGGCACAAGATGGCCGTGCCCCAGAGCCGCGAGGCATGGAAAGCCGTGCTGCGCGAACGCTTCCTGCGCCAGAACCGGGAACTCGGCTTCAAGTCGCAGCACGCGTTCGAGATGTTCACCGTGACCGCGTGGGGCGCAGTGCCGACGGCGGAACAACTGCTCAAGGACTTCCCGCCGATCACTCCGAAGTTTTCCCATCTGAAAAAGCTGCGGCAGCGATTGAAGCGGTGGGGGGCGGTGTAGCGCGTTTTGGACTGCGCCGGCAGAGCGCAGCGGCACCGGCGCTTTGGCATGGCGCGGAGCGCCCTTGCGCCAACGGAGCTCCTGTCACCGCTCCGCGGGACGGAAAGCGGCGTCGCGCTTCGCTTGCCGCCGCAGTCCAAGAGGCTGGCGCATGTTCACCGCACCTCTCTGCCGCCGCAAATTTAGTTCGCCTCAGACCGCGGCTTTGACGCACACTGCCAAGCTCTATGTCGTTTAGCGCATTAAACCTCGACGCCAACATCCTCCGCGCCATCGCGGACGCCGGCTACACCGAGCCGACGCCCATCCAGGTGCAGGCCATCCCGCCGATTCTCGCCGGGCAGGACCTCATCGGCATCGCGCAGACGGGCACGGGCAAGACCGCCGCGTTCACGCTGCCGTTGCTGACGAAGCTCGCAGCCACGCCAGCGCACGGGCGTGGCACGCGTGTGCTCGTGCTGGCCCCGACGCGCGAGCTGGTCGTGCAGATCGAGGAGAACATCCGCGCCTACGGGAAGTATCTGCCGTTCAAGATGGCCACGGTCTTCGGCGGCGTGGGTGAGCAGGCGCAAATTAAGGCCCTTCAGTCGGGCCTCGAAATCATCGTCGCCACGCCGGGTCGGTTGCTCGATCTGATGGGGCGCCGCTACTCGGACTTCTCCGGCCTGCAATACCTCGTGCTCGACGAGGCCGACCGGATGCTGGACATGGGTTTTCTCCCGTCCATCCGGCAGATCGTCCGCTCGCTGCCGAAGCAGCGGCAAACGCTGCTCTTCTCCGCCACGCTGTCGCGCGAGATCGAGGGGCTGACGCACGAATTTCAGCGTGCGCCAAAGCTCGTGCAGATTGGCCGCCGCTCGAATCCGGCCGAGACGGTCACGCAATGGGCTTACGAGGTGCCGCGCTCGCGGAAGGTTGCGCTGCTCGCGCATCTGCTCGAAGACTCGAACATGAACATGGTGCTCGTGTTCGTGCGCATGAAGCACTCGGCCGACCGGCTCGCGCGCCAACTGGAATCCCACGGCGTCACCTGCGCGACGCTGCACTCGAACCGCTCGCAGAACCAGCGGCTCCGTGCGCTGCGCGACTTCAAGTCCGGCGTGGTGCGCGTGCTGGTGGCGACGGACATCGCGGCGCGTGGCATTGACGTGGACGGCATCTCGCACGTCGTGAACTTCGACTTCCCGATGCACTCGGAGGATTACGTCCACCGCATCGGCCGCACAGGCCGGGCGCAAGCGATTGGCGACGCCATCAGCTTCGTGACGCCGGAGGACCACGGCGAGCTGCGGTCGCTCGAGCGCTTCATCGGGCGCGGCCTGGTGCGCAAGCACGCGGAGGGCTTTGATTACACGGACCGGCCGGAAGTCCGCACCAGCCAGCCGCAGCACGGCCGCGGGGAACAGAACCGTTCGCAACAGCACCGTCCGCAGCAGCAGGGACATGGAGGCGGGCAGCAGCAGAATCGTCCGCAGCACCGGCAGCAGCGTCCGCAACAGCGCTCCCAGCCGCAGTCGCAGCGTTCCCAGCATCCGCTGGAACGCGAAGATAGTTGGCACAGTGGTTTCGCGCCCGAGCCGGGTTCGCCGGGCAGCAGCCAACGGCCCCGAAGCGGGAATCGTCCCGGTGGACGGCCGTTCCGGCGGCAGTGGGGCCGTTGAGCGAAGTAGGACAGAGCGTCCCGCCTGTCCTTCTAATGTTCAGGTTCCGCTCAAGCGGTTCATTTTAGATGGAGGCCATGCAAGATGCACTGACCTACTGGGTGGGCGCGTCAATCCGCGCCCATCCCGCGCCAATTCCCGCCCTGCCTTGCGGCTTGCCTTCGCGTCCACTCCCGGCAGACAGTTTCGCCGCGCGAATTTCATCCGGCGGCGGGCCGTCGCGATGAACGCAAACCGAAACACCTTATGGAACTGACACGCACGGCCTACGGCACCTGGAGCGGGGGGCGCTACATGCACTTCGGCGAAGCCCTCAGCGAAGAGCGCTACCTCGCCTGCATCCGTCACGCTTACGCCCGGGGCATCCGCACGTTCATGACGGCGGACGTTTACAGCAACGGCGAGGCGGACACGATGCTGGGCCGCGCGTTGCAAGGAATCCCGCGCGACAGCTACTGCCTCATCGGCATCATTGGCCACGACATTTATCCCGGCAAACGCGACGGCGCGAAGGGCTTCCTGCGCTTCACCGACCCGCGTCTGCGCAAGCCTGACCAATACGCCGGTTACCTCCGCATGGCCGCCGAGAAGTCGCTCGAACGCATCGGCACCGACCGCTTCGACGCGTTGCTACTGCACAACCCCGACTCCATCGGCTACTCGGACGATACCGCGTGGAAGGGCATGGAGGCGCTCAAGACGGCCAAGCTCACCAGCCGCCTCGGCATCGCGCCCGGGCCGGCGAATGGCTTCTCCCTCGACATCATCCAGTGCTTCGAGCGCTTCAGCGGCCTCGTGGACGAGGCAATGATCATCCTCGGCCCGATGGAGCCATGGCCCGGCGGCTACGTCTTGCCGGCAGCGCAGAAGAACGGCGTGAAGCTCATCGCGCGCGTGGTGGATTACGGCGGGTTGTTCCACGACGACGTGAAGCCCGGCCACGAGTTCGGCCACGGCGACCACCGCACGTTCCGGCCCGCCGGCTGGGTCGAGGCGGGCAACGCGAAGATCGAGCAGATGCGGCCCATCGCGCAGAAATACGGTCTGACCCTGCTACAACTCGCCTGCCTCTGGACGCTCGCGCAGACCGCGGTCAAGAGCGTCATCCCCACGCACATCCAGGAGGTCGGCACGAGCAGCAAGCCCATCGAGACGAAGATTGATGAGCTCGCCGCGCTGCCCGACCTCAAGCTGACGGCAGACGAGTGCGAGACCATCCGCCGCATTGGCGACAACCAGGGCTGCATGAACCTCAAGGGCGGCCACCCGGAATTCACCGGTGAAGCCCAGCCCGACCAGTGGCCGCTGACGCCCGAGCTGGAAGCCGTCGCGCAGCGCTGGGGCGTGGACCCGAAGCGCGACCTGACCTACGCCCACGCGGCGTGAGCGAGGAGTGCGGTGGCTGAATTCACGTTGCGGGAGCGCAGTCTTCTAAGCGTGTTCAGCGCCCGAAAATC
>JBJTAU010000458.1:0-7004 GCA_046090965.1 Limisphaerales bacterium
GCTTCGCACCAAGATGAGTTCCGCCTCGTGCTTGCGCAGGGTGAGGTTGTAGCCGCGCACCTTGATTTCGAGCGGGTCGCCGAGCGGGGCGAAGCGCACCAGCTCGACGGGCGTGCCCACGAGCAGACCCATCTCCATGAGGCGCGCCTTGTCGGCGGGCGCGACGTTGATGGCCGCGACCTTGGCGGTGGCACCGAGGGCGAGCGACGAGAGCGGTTGCGGTTGGTTGTCCGGCATGGCGCGGGCAGGGGTTGAGGGTAGGGCGCGGGAAAGCAAGGGGGCTTGCGGTGGCTTGCGATTTGTTTCCGACGGCTTGCGCTCAGTTCGGCTTGGGCTTGGCGGGCGGCGGCGGGATTTGCTCGACCATGATGGTCTTGGCGAGCTGGGAGCTGATGCCGAGGCGGGCGTTGCAGACCTGGCAGATGATGTTGGTGTGCTTCATCAGCAGACGGATGCGCTGCTCCTCGCAAAAGCCCATCTCGCGCAGCCGGGCGGTGACTTCGGTCGAGCCGTTGAGTTGCTTGATGCGGACGGACATGCCGGGGCGCACTGCGTCGAGCGCGCACAGCTCCGGCGCCGGACATTCCCCGGGCGGCTGGGTGGGTGGTTCGTTTCCGCTGGTCACGGCGCTGTCAGTTAAGGCGACTTAGGACTGCGGTTCAAGCGCGGCGATTCAGCGGTCGCCTCGATCGGCAGGCGCAATCAGCATCGCGCAATTCCACGTCAGGAACTCGCGCAGCCCCGGCAGACGAACAAGGAAGGCGAACTCTGGATAGTAGCGCGGGGCGAGCCGCTCGATGCACAGCGCGGGATTCGCCCGCAGCGTTTTCAACGTCTGACCGATGCTCGTGTAAAACAGGTTCTGCCCCGGCGTGTGCATGCGCTGCTTGCCGGTGACGCCCTCCCAGACGCGCACGCCGCGCACCACGCCGAGATAATGAAACGGCGAGAACTCGTGCCCGCCCCACGGCGAAAGCCAGTTGGTCCAGCTCAGGTAGCAGCGCCCGCCGGGCTTGATCAGCAGGGGCAGCGCGGCGAGCAGGCGGTCGGGGCGCGGGAGGTGTTCGAGGACGTTGGAGCAGATGACCAAGTCGTATTGGCCGAGCGTCGCGAAGTCATCGCGGTCGATGTTGAACTTGCGGAACGGGAGGTGCGCGTTCTCCGGCAGCACGTAGCTGTCATCGTCGGAGAGCGTGACTTGCGCGCCGGTCTTCGACACCGCGCCGCCCACGTCGCCGAAGCCACAACCGAGGTCGAGCACGGTGGTCGTCGGCGCGAACTTCACCCCGTGCCGCTGCATCCAGCCGATCGCGTCACGCGCCTGGAGTTGGTAGAACTCCGGACTGCCGCCCTTCGCGCGCAGGAAGCCGTAGATCAGCTTGTGGATTATCATTCGCCGGGCCGGGACATTGGCGAAGCGCCGCATACCGGGCGAGGAAAAATGCGGGCCGGCTTGGCGCGCGTGAAGTTTCTGCTTCCCCGCCTGTCACGTTTCGCGACACTGACTCGAACACATGATGACCCGTCGCCCTGCTCTGCTGCTCGCCCTGCTGGCGGTGCTCTGCGCGCCTGGCAGCCAAACGGCCGCCGCGCCGAAGCCCAACGTCCTCTTCCTCGCCATTGACGATCAGAACGACTGGATCGGCTGCCTCGGCGGACATCCGCAGGTGAAGACACCGCACATTGACCGGCTCGCCGCGCGCGGAACGCTCTTCACCAACGCGCATTGTCAGGCTCCGCTGTGCAATCCCTCGCGCTCCAGCCTCCTCACCAGTTTGCGCCCGTCGACCACCGGCATCTACGCCCACGCGCCGGGCATCCGCGGCGTGGACATCACGAAGGCCCACGTCACGCTGCCGCAGACCTTCACCCGCGCGGGTTGGTTCCCCTACACCTGCGGAAAGATTTACCACGACGGTTCCATCAAGCCGAAGGACCGCGCCGCCGAGTTCAACGAATGGGGCCCCGCGCCCGGCATCGGCAAGCCCGCGCAGCGCATCAACAAACTCCCACCGCCGCAACACCCCGCGATGGACTGGGGCCCCTTCCCCGAGAAGGACGAGGACGGCGGCGACTACAAGATCGCAACAGCCGCGATCGAGGCGTTGCAGAAAGCGCCGAAGGAGAAGCCGTTCTTCATCAGCGCGGGCTTCCGCCTGCCGCATGTCCCGTGTTTCGCGCCGCCCAAATGGTTCGATCTCTACCCTGACGCCACGCTCCAGATGCCGCCCGTGAAGCGCGATGACCGCGACGACACGCCGCGTTTCTCCTGGTATCTGCACTGGAAATTGCCCGAGCCGCGCCTCGTCACCTTGGAGAAACTCGACGAGTGGCGTCCTCTCGTGCGCGCCTACCTCGCGAGCATCAGCTACATGGATGCGCAGGTCGGCCGTGTGCTGGACGCACTCGACGCCACGGGCCGCGCGCAGGACACCGTCATTGTCCTCTGGAGCGACCACGGCTGGCATCTCGGTGAAAAACTCATCACCGGCAAGAACACGCTGTGGGATCGCAGCACGCGCGTGCCGCTCATCTTCACCGGGCCGGGCATCGCGAAGGCGGCGAAGTGCGGCCGGCCCGCCGAGCTGCTGGACATTTTCCCGACGCTGCTCGAACTCGCCGGCTTCCCCGCGCGCGCGGACCTCGAAGGCCACAGCCTCTTGCCGCAGTTGAAGAACGCGCAGGCCCCGCGCCCGTGGCCCGCCATCACCACCCACAACCAAGGCAACCACGGCATCCGCACTGAGCAGTGGCGTTACATCCGCTACGCCGACGGCTCCGAGGAACTCTACGACATCACTCGCGACCCGAACGAATGGACCAATCTCGCCACCGACCCAAAGCGTGCCCCCATGAAGGCCGAGTTGGCCAAGTGGCTCCCGAAGAAAGACCTACCTCTCGCCCCCAACAGCTCCAGCCGCACGCTGATCTATGATCCCATCACCGAGGAAGTCATCTGGGAAGGCGAACGCGTGAAGAAGACCGATCCGATCCCGGTGTTCTAGCAGGGATTGCTGCTTGCCAGCGCAGGTGAGCTTCGGCTTACTTCGCCGGAATTTTTTGCGCCATGCCGCTCTCCGCTGAACAACTCGCTAAAGCCAAGTCGCTCGGTTTTTCCGATCGCCAGATCGCCCATCTCACCGGCCAGTCCGAGGACGACATCCGCGCGCGGCGCAAGGAGCTCAAGCTCGTCCCCAGCTACCGGCTCGTGGACACCTGCGCGGCGGAGTTCGAAGCTTACACGCCGTATTACTACAGCACTTACGATCGCGGCGACGACGAGGTGAAGGGCAACACGGCGAAGAAAGTGATGATTCTCGGCGGCGGGCCGAACCGCATCGGGCAGGGCATCGAGTTCGATTACTGCTGCGTCCATGCGGCCTTTGCGCTGAAGGAGGATGGCTTCGAGACCATCATGGTGAACTCGAACCCGGAGACGGTTTCCACCGACTACGACACGAGCGACAAGCTCTTCTTCGAGCCGCTCACGCTAGAGGACGTGCTGCACATTTACGAACGCGAGAAGTGCTGGGGAGCCATCGCACAGTTCGGCGGGCAGACGCCGCTGAACCTCGCGCTCGGCCTCCAGAAGAACGGCGTCAACATCATCGGCACCTCGCCGCAGAGCATCGAGATCGCGGAAGACCGCAAGCTCTTCGCCGCGATGCTGGACAGGCTTCAAATTCCCCAGCCGCCCAACGGCACGGCCACGACCGTCGAGGAAGCGCTCGTTATCGCCAGGCGGCTGACTTTTCCCGTGCTGGTGCGGCCGAGCTTTGTGCTCGGCGGCCGCGCGATGCAAATCGTCTTCTCCGAGCAGGAACTGCGCGACTACTTTCACCACAACGCCGCGCTGGAAATCTCCGCCGGCCGCCCCGTGCTCGTGGACAAGTTCCTCGAAGACGCCACCGAGGTGGACGTTGACTGCATCGCGGACGTGGGCTTGCCGAACGGCGGCACCATCGTCATCGGCGGGATGCTGGAGCACATCGAGTTCGCGGGCGTCCACTCCGGCGACGCCGCGATGGTCCTTCCGCCGCACACGCTGTCGAAGTCGGTCATCGAAACCATCCGCCGCTACACGCACGCGATGGCGCAGGAGTTGAAGGTCGTGGGCCTGATGAACGTGCAATACGCCGTGAAGGGCGAGACGGTCTACGTGCTTGAAGTTAATCCGCGCGCGAGCCGCACGGTGCCGTTCGTCTCGAAGTCGATCGGCAAGCCGCTCGCGAAACTCGCGGCGAAAGTGATGGCTGGGAAAACTTTGAAAGAACTCGGCTACACCGAGGAAATCTGGACGGAGTATTGGGCCGTGAAGGAGTCAGTCTTCCCGTTCAACAAATTCCACGGGCAGGACATTTTGCTTTCGCCCGAGATGCGGTCCACCGGCGAAGTCATGGGCCTCGATGCCGACCTCGGCGTGGCTTACGCGAAGTCGCAGATGGCCGCGAACTCGCCGTTACCGCTCAAGGGCAGCGTCTTCCTCAGCGTGAGCGACGCGCACAAGAATCACGCCGCGGAAGTCGCGCAACAGTTCGCCGACCTTGGCTTCGAGCTGATTGCCACGAACGGCACCGCCGCCGTGCTGGAGAAAGCCGGGTTGAAAGTGCGCCGCATCTACAAGCTCGCGGAGGGCCGCCCCAACGCAATCGACCTGCTCAAGAACAAGGAAATCCAGCTCGTCATCAACACGCCCGCCGGCCAGACACCGCGTGCCGACGAAATCAAAATCCGCACCACCGCGGTCTATACCGGCACGCCCATCATGACCACGCTCTCTGGAGCGAAGGCCGCCGCACTGGGCATCGCCGCGCTGAAGAAGAGCGGCTACGCCGTGCGCACGGTGCAGGAATATCATTGAAGGCCGTGCCGGCGGCTTCCGGTCGCCGCTCCGAATCCGTGACGCAGGCTGCATGACGGCTTTTGGAAGCCGTCGGAACCGTCCATCACCTTTTCCAGATGGACGCATCAAGTCATTTGATTTCCCCTCCCCATGGGCCGATGATACGTATGCACACGAATACGACGGCAACGTCGCAGTCGAAATGAAAGACACGAATATGAAAACGCTTCTGATACTCGGTCTCGCCCTTGCCACCACCCTGCCCTCCCAGGCCCAACTCTTCAGCCGTGACGCCCTCGGCACGGCCGTCGTGGGCGGAATCCTTGGCGGTGTCATTGGCCACAACTCCGGCCGTAAAACCGCCGAAGGCATCGGCATCGGCGCGGGCACGGGCTTGCTGCTCGGCGCGCTGGCGAATGACTACAAACGGCAGGCGGGCTACGAGACCTCCTACGTGCCGGAGCCGACATATTACGGCAGCAACCCTTATCGCTACACCACCACCGGCGCGGTGCTAGGAGGCATCGCCGGCGGCGTCATAGGGCACAACAACGGTCGCCGAACCGCGGAGGGCGTGGCCATCGGCGCGGCTTCTGGTGCGGTGCTCGGGGTCATCGCGGACCAGTCGCTCCAAAACCGCCCCGCGAATTACTACCAAGCACCGGTCGCGACGCACCCGATCAGGCATCATCACCCGCACGCGATTCCCGCCGTCGTCGCTCAACCCGCCGTTGTCACCACGCCCATTGCCAGTGGCTACGTCACGCCTGTCGCGACGACCGGCACCGCGCCGATTCAGGCCCAGACCGTCATCATCAACCACTATTACAGTGGCGGACAGATGGGCGCGGCGAACGCGCTGTTTGGCCGCTAAGTCCTCGCCTGTATTGCTTCGGCGGGGCAACCCGCCCAACATCCCTGATTATGAAACTGAACCTTGACCGTTGGAGTGTGTCCCTGAGCTGCGTCGCTGCCGCAGGCCTGTTGGCCGGCTGCGCGAGCGGCGTGCAAAACCCTCGCGGCGTCTCTGTCACCGAGATGCGTCCGGACGAACGCGGCTTCGTCGCCGGCACCGGCGTCGAGTCGCAGGACCTCGTGCGCGTCGCTGACAAAATGGCGCGCGGCATCGTGGGCATCCCGCAAGTCCTCCGCGCGCAGGGCACCCCCCGCGTGGTGCTCGACCCGGTGGTGAACGAGACGCGTTTCCCCATCAACAAGGACATCTTCCTCACCCGCATCCGCGCGCAGCTCAACTCGCAGGCCGCCGGCAAAGTCATCTTCCTCGCCCGCGACCGCATGGCCACGCTCGAACGCGAGCGCGACCTGAAGCGCTCCGGCCAGGTCACCAGCGGCAGTGACCCGAACGCCGTCGAGTTCAAAGGCGCGGACTTCTTCCTCACCGGCAAGCTCTCCAGCCTCACCACGCGCTCCTCGAAAGGCGTGAGCGACTACGTCCTCTACACCTTCCAGCTCATTGACGCGCGCACCAGCGACATCATCTGGGAAGGCTTCGAGGAGATTAAGAAGCAGGGGCTGGAAGACGCCGTGTATCGGTGAGCGGCGTGAGGCGGACACTCGTGTCCGCCGGTGCTCAACTCAACCAGCGCGCTATGCACTCCGCCGAGCCAACCAATCCTCCGGCTCGTCAATCAAGCGAAACGTCCGCCTCTCTCATCAGCACCCGGCTTCAGCCGGGTGTCATGGGGCAAGCCTCGGTGAAACCGTTTCAACGGTTTCTGTCTCTCCGCTGTGGCCGTGGGGAGGAAGCCGTTGAAACGGCTCCCGCCTCGCGCTCGGTCCACACCGGGCTGAAGCCCGGTGCTAATGAGAGGTTCGCCTCGTGCGCGTGCGTCGCCATTGCGCTGCTCCTTCTCTCCGGTTGCGCCACCTACTCCGATGGCTCTGTCGCCCAGGCCGGTTCACCTGCCCCCTCCACCCCGCGCCGCGACCAGGTCCTCTGGAGCTATCGCAACGCCGCGCTCGCGATGCGCGCCGGCCGCTTCGACCAAGCCAAGACCGAACTCGACGACGCCATCTCCCGCCTCGGCGGCATTCTCGGCCCAAACACAGACGCCGCCAGCGCTCGCCGCCTCTTCAACGAGGAGGCCAAAAAGATGTTCATCGGCGAGCCCTACGAGCGCGTGATGGCCTACTACTACCG
>JBJTAU010000459.1:0-3826 GCA_046090965.1 Limisphaerales bacterium
CGGATGGCGCGGAGTTTCCGCCGCGCTGGGTGTTGCACAAACTCGTCTTCGCGCCAGCGGGCGGCGGCACCTTCCGGTTGCGCGTCGCGGAGCCGGGCCACTACTTGCTCTGCACGCAGCATCTGCCGGAGGAATTTGCGATGGTCGTCCGCCGCGACGGCGCGCTGGTCGAGCCGGTCCACGCCACCGAACACGCCGCCGGTCACACGCACGACGACACCGTCAGCTCCGTTGGCATCACGGAGGAAACGCCGCTGGATCCGAAGAAACTCAACGCTTGGATGAGCGAACTCCTCGCCACCAAGGGCGCGGACATGTTCCGCATGAAGGGCATCCTGCACATTGCCAACACGCCCAACCGCTTCGTCTTCCAAGGCGTCCACATGCTCTTCGACGGCAAGCCCGACCGCGCGTGGAAAACCGGCGAATCCCGCACCAGCCGGCTCATCTTCATCGGCCGCAACCTCGACCGCGCGGAACTCACCGTCGGCTTCCGCAACTGCCTCGTCGCATGATGCTCCTGAGCACGCAACCGCCGGCCTTCCGCTGCGACGCTTGGAGCGCCGTGTGCGGGGAACACATCCGCAGCATCGCGTGGACGCCGGACGGCACGCAGGTCGCCGCTGTCACTGCGGCGGGAGAACTCTGCGTGGCGGATGTCAGCGCCCGCGCGCTCGTCCATCGCGAGCTGGCGCATCATGGTGGTGCCTTGTGCGTGGCGTGGTCCAAGAACGGCGCGCTCGCCACGGGCGGCGAGGATGGCGGCATCCGTCTTTGGCAACCGGTTTCCTTCGCGCCCGGTCGCGAATTGGAAGGCGGCAGCAACTGGGTGGAGCACCTCGCGTGGTCGCCGCGCGGTGACTGGCTCGCCAGCGGCGCGGGCCGGCATCTGCGATTGTGGACGCCCGACGGTTCGCCGGGCCTGCGCTTCGCCGGCCACGAAAGCACCGTCGCCGGTCTGAGCTGGCGCAGCGATGGCGCGGTGCTGGCCACCGCGTGCTACGGGAAAGTCCGCCTGTTCAGGCCAGATGCCGATGGCCCGTCCGAAACCCTCGCCCACAAGTCGCCGTTCGGCGGCGTGGCTCTCAGCCCGCGCGGCCGCTACGTGGTCGCGCCCACGTTTGACAACGCGATGACCTGCTGGCGGCTGCCCTTCCGCGAGCCGGAGCCCTTGCAGTTGAGCGGTTATCCCGCGCGCGTGAAAACCCTTGCCTGGTCCGCCGACAGCGAATGGCTCGCCACCGGGGCCGGGCCGACCGGCATCGTCTGGCGCTGCACCGGCAAAGGCCCCGCCGGCACCAAGCCCCTCATGCTCACCACGCACCGGGGCGCGCTCGTGGCGATGCAATTCCAGGGCAAAGGCAGCCTGCTCGCCACCGGCAGCGCCACGGGCGAGGTCTTCATCTGGCACCTCGGTTATCCCGTTGCGCCCGTGGCCCGGCACAACTTCGGCCAGGCCGTCAGCGCGCTGGCGTGGAGCGCCAACGACCAAACCCTCGCCGTCGCCGGAGCCGACGGCGCGCTCTCCGTGCTCCAAGTGCAACGAAAATGACCTTCGGCCGCGCAGGGCCACCCGATGTCCGCCCTTGGTGGGGCGGGCTGCTAGCAGACAAAACAAACAACAAACAAAGACAGGAAACCAGATGAAGAAACCACTGAGCCTCGCCCTTGCGGCGGCAGTCTCGCTCACGGTCGCCAGCGTTTTCGCGGCGGAGAAGGAGCAGACCATCACCGGCAAGGGCATGTGCGCCAAGTGCGAGCTGGGCCAGACGCCCAAGTGTCAGAACGCCATCCAGGTGACGGCGGCCGGCAAGACCACGACCTACCTCCTCGAGGACAACGCCGTCAGCAAGGCATTCCACAGCAAGGTCTGCAAAGGCCCCGTGGACAAGGTCACCGCCACCGGCACCGCGAAGACCGAAGGCGGTAAGCAGGTGTTCGTCGCCACCAAGATTCAGTAACCACTGAAAGCAAGCGGGGCGCGGCCGTGCGCCGCGCCCCGCCCGTCCAGACAAATGCCCCGTCGTCACCTTGCTCCGGTTCACTGGCTCGCCATCAGTCTCGTGCTGATGGCGGCCCTGTTGACCGTGCCGGCACTGGCGGGCGAAGTGGTCGCCCTGGCGGACAACGTCGTGACCAGCGACCGGAAGACCGGTGCGAAAATGGTCTTTAAGAACGCGCGGCCCGTGCAGGCCGTGTTGGATTTGATTTCCCCGAAGTGAACCTCGCCCGCCACATCACCTCCGTGCGCCTGTGGCTGACTCGCCTGCTGGTTGCCTTGGCGATTGCCGGACTGCTGGGAGCGAGCGCAGCGGCGGTGTCCCCGGATTGGCACGCACTGCTTCATACCCACACCACGGCCGGCCACTGCGAACACCATCACCACGACTCCGATGCGCCGCCGCACGAGTGCGCCGCCACGCTGCTGGCAGCGGGGTTGATGGATGCTGCCGTCGTGCCCATGCCAGCCTGCGAATTCTCCGGGACCGAGGTGCGCCTCCCATTGCTGGCCCAACAGCGGATGACTCCTCCGCTGCCCGACCGGTTCCCGCCAGGTCGCGCCCCGCCGGCCCACCGTTAGTCCGTCCCTGTCCTCCGGCCTTCGCCGCGCGTGCAGTGCAGGCAGTTGTCGGCTGCTCCATTTTTTCAGGCAGTGCGCCAGCGGGCGAAATCCTTCCGAAGATTTCCCCCACTCTCCGACCGGACCAAAAAGTTTTTCCTGATAGCGATAATGCAAAAGCGATTGAAGCGACTCTGTAATCAGCGCTTCGCCCCAGCCAGTTTGTCTCTGGTTTGGGCTGCGGGCGCTTGGTCCCATTTCCCAACCACTCTTGGGCTGGGGTGCCGAGGCGAAGACGCCTGCCGTAACCAGTCATCCTGCGTTTATCCAGCCCGCCGTGTGGCGGGCGGCGATTTGTCCGCACCACCTGTTTCCCGCGTGTGCGTGGTGCGGACAGAGGCCGGCGTGTCCGGTCAGGATGTGGGGTCTCGGTTGGGCGTCTTCGTCTCCGCACACCGCCAGCCGGGCTGCCCCGCTGTGGCTCCGCTGGCCTCCTTCACCTCGGCCGCAAACAGATGATTTTCCCCAGTCTCTCACCTCACTCATGAAAACCAGCCCCACTCGCAACTCCCGCGCTCATTCCAGACCCACCACCCGCAAGCCCAATCGCCGGGCCGCGCCCGCGCGCATCCCCGTCACCGTGCTGTCCGGATTCCTCGGCGCGGGCAAAACCACGTTGCTCAACCACGTCCTCCACAATCGCGAAGGCCTGCGCGTCGCCGTCATCGTGAACGACATGAGCGAGGTGAACATTGACGGCGCGCTCGTGGCCAACGGCGGCGCGAAGCTTTCGCGCACCGAGGAGAAGCTCGTGGAAATGCAGAACGGCTGCATCTGCTGCACGCTGCGCGAGGACTTGCTCAAGGAAGTCGGCAAGCTCGCGAAGGCGCGCAAGTTCGACTACCTGCTCATCGAATCCACCGGCATCAGCGAGCCGCTGCCGGTCGCGGAGACGTTCACCTTCACCAACACCGACGGCAAGACCCTCAGCAAGGTCGCGCGGTTGGACACCATGGTGACGGTGGTGGATGCCAAGAACTTCCTGCGCGACTTCAAGCAGTCCGATTCGCTGAAGAAGCGCCGCGCTGCGCTGAACGACGAGGACGAACGCACCGTTACCGACCTGCTGATTGACCAGGTCGAGTTCTGCGACGTGCTTGTGCTGAACAAGACCGACCTCGTCACCGCCGCGGAACGAAAGTCCCTGCGCGCGATCCTGACGAAGCTCAACCCGCGCGCGCACATCGTGGAGTCCGAGCAAGGGCG
>JBJTAU010000460.1:0-3276 GCA_046090965.1 Limisphaerales bacterium
GCCGCCCCCCCTGCCCGCCGCCCCCGAGCGCGGGGTGGGGGCCCCGGGCGGGCGCCGCTCAGGGCCCCCCCCGGGCCGCTGGCGGACGCAAGCTACGGCCAGCGCGCGGCGTGGGCACTGAAGTGCGCGGTGCTGTGGGTGGCGTTGGAGACAATTCTTGGTTGTTTCCTCACGGGGTTTCCATGGCTCGGCTTGGGCGTTTCCCAAGCAAAAGTGCTGGCGATTGCCCAGTTCGCATCCGTTGGAGGTGTGGCAGTGGTCTCGTTCCTGCCCGTCTGGTTCGCGGTTACGCTGATGGCTGACGCACAGTCACTAAGGCGTGAACCCACCGCTTTGTCGTGGTGGCGATTGCCATGCTTGCTGCCCGTCTGTGTCAGCATGGTCGCTGCGTTTGTAGGACTAGGTGAGATGATGGGGCCGAGGCGATTTGGGCCGGCCCCCGCAGTCCGCCAACTCACCCTCGCCCTCGTCCAGCCCAGCATCCCGCAGACGATGATCTGGAACCCGGCGGAGAAGACCAACCGCTTCGCCAAGCTCATGCAACTCTCCGAACTCGCGCTCGCGACGAAGCCTGACGTGCTGGTCTGGCCCGAGGCCGCGCTGCCGGACCTGAACGAGGAGAGCTTCCGCGCGATTACCAACCTCGTCGCCACACACAAAGTCTGGATGATCCTCGGCGCGGATGATTACGAGTTGAAGCCCGGCGCACCGCGCGACTCGCAGCAGCCGTCGGACTACTCGTTTTACAACTCAGCTTTCCTGCTCTCGCCCGAGGGCAAGGTCGTCTCCACCTATCGCAAGCGCCGCCTCGTCATCTTCGGCGAATACATCCCGCTCGCGGACTGGCTGCCGTTCCTCAAGTGGTTCACGCCCATCCAGAGCGGCTTCACGGCGGGGAAAGAGCCGGTGGTGTTCCCAATCCAGGAGGTGCTAACGGTCTCGAACACCGGCGGGGAATTGAAACGGTCGCAACCAGTCAGCCTCCGCGCCGGGATGCTTATCTGTTTCGAGGACGTCATCGCCTCCGCTGCCCGCGAGAGCGCGGCGGACGCGGATTTCCTGCTGAACCTCACCAACGACGGCTGGTTCGGCGAAAGCTCGCAGCAGTTCCAGCATGCGGCGCACAGCGTCTTCCGCGCGGTGGAGAACCGCCGCCCGGTCGTCCGCTGCACGAACAACGGCCTGACCTGCTATGTGGATGAAACCGGCTTCATCCACGACCTCGGCGTGGGCGATGCCGCAGACGTGCATGGCCCTGGCTTCCGCGTGGTGAAGCTCGCCGTCCCGGCTGGCCCGCGCGAGCCGACGTTCTACCAGCGGCATGGGAACTGGTTCGGCTGGGGCTGCTTCTTCGCGGCGCTGGCGTTGGTGGCCATCCCGCACCTGCGCCGCCGGGTTTAAGCATTGCCAGTCCAGCGGTTTTCCGGCATGCAAGCACCGTGCGACCGCGCTTTGCCAAACTCCTTCTGGCCTTGCTGGGCTTGGCCCTGGTCACGCCGGAGTGCCCCGCGCCGGACAGCGTCTCGCTTCGAATTCTCACCGAGACCGGCTCGCGTGTGGCGTTGGAAGACCCGCTGACCTTCAACGCGGGCACGATTTACCAAGGGCTTTCCGCGCTCGGTCACACGGACAAGACGCCACGCGCCGAGCGCACGACCACGGACAACAAGGCTTTCCCAGGCGATGACGGTCGCCTCGTGGCCGCTGCATCCGGGGCTGACTCCCAAAAGCATGGTCGCCCAGCCGGACGACGCTGCGATGATGACCCGTCTCCTCCCGGGCCTGACCTCGAAGGCCAATGAAGCCCTCACCCGACGCCGGACTTACTTCCCGCCGGTTCAGGATCCGGACATCATCAAACCCAAGTTCCAGCGCATGGAGCGTCAGTGGCCGCAAACTGTGCCGCCGGATGTCCTTCGGCCTGGTATCCGCCCGCCGTCGTTGACGGTGGACGGCTACGCCTGGCTGAAGCCGGACAAGCCGCACATCGAGGAGCCGCATCATGAGCGCCCGGAGTATGATTATTCCGGCCCGCCTTTCCTTTTCAGTGCCCCGCCGGAGTTTCTCAAGAATCCGCTGATCGCAAGAGATCCGAGCATGATGAATCTTTTTGTGAAGACCAACTTCTCTGGCATTCGCGACGCCACCGCTGCGTCTGCTGCCGCTGCGAAGCCCGTCCGCCGCCTGCGCTCCGCCTCGTTCTGGGACGCCGTTGAGGCTCCGAACAACCCGCGCTCCGCGTATGACAGCGCATCCGACTACGAGGCGAAGGCGCGCAACACCACCCGCGCCCTGTTCGACCTGCGCGACCCCCCTCAACCCGACTGCGCCCAACGATCCCAAGCCGTCCTACGACACGCGACCTTCCTTCAATCCCCCGGGCCGTCGGCTGGTGCGCGATCCCAACGGCATTTAATTCGTCGCCGCCGCCGCTTCCCGCCGGGCTGCCCTCCTCCGTGAAATCCGTCTGCGTTTATTGCTCCTCCAGCAGCGCCGTTGACCCGCACTTCGTCGAGGCGACGGTGGAACTCGGCACGCTCCTCGGGCGTCGCGGGCTGACGCTGGTCTATGGCGGGGCGAGCGTCGGATTGATGGGCCAGCTCGCGCAGTCCGTGCAGCGCGGCGGCGGGCGCGTGCTGGGCGTGATCCCGCAATCGCTCCGGGACCGCGAGATCGCCTACGAGGCGGCGGACGAACTCATCGTCACGCGTGATCTGCGCGAGCGGAAGGCCATCATGGAGTCGCGCGCGGATGCGTTCGTCGCGCTGCCCGGCGGCTTCGGCACGTTGGAGGAAGTGCTCGAAGTGCTCACGCTCAAGCAGCTCCGCACGCATCAGAAGCCCGTCGTCTTTCTCAACACCGCCGGCTTCTACGACCGCCTGCTGGCCGTCTTCGAGCAGCTCTACGAGCAGCGGTTCACCAAGGCCGACCACCGGCACTGCTACAGTGTCGCCACCGCGCCGGCGGATGTGCTGAATCACCTCGATCACGCCCGTCCTGCGCCGAATGTGGCGAAGTGGTTTTAGTCTCCGGGCAACTTCCACCGTCCCAGCAGCCGCAGATCGTCCACCAGAAACTCGCGCGGCCCTTCGCCGCTGAACTCGATGCTGAACCAGTCCGTGCTCACGACCGGAAAGTCCGGGAACGAGCTGAACGACAGGTCCACCTTCCGCCACTTGTCATCGAGCGTGGTTTCGATCGTGGACCTCACGGCGAGGGCGCTCGGCGTGCCGTAATTCGCGTGCAACGTGAAGTGCGCTCGGCCTGCGCCACCCG